>NZ_OZ244205.1:4392500-4582785 GCF_965216895.1 Nisaea sp. | reverse complement strand
ATGTCTTATACGACATCGGCGCGAACGTCGGCATCTACAGCGTTTACGCGGCGGCTGTAAGAGGAGCGAGATGTTTTTCCTTCGAGCCTGACAGCGGCAATTTCGCGCTTCTATGCAGCAATATACTGCTGAACAATCTCAGTGGACGGGTAATTCCTTACTGCATGGGTGCACTTGACCGTAGCGGGATTACCACCCTTCATGCTCGCAAGGGAGCCGCCGGAGGAAGCGGCCATTCTGTTGGATATGCGGTGGATTCGTCCCTGCGGCCCGTCAAGACCGGATTTGAACAAGGCATCTATTCAATCCGGATCGAGGATTTCGCGGCCCGGGAGGATGGCCTACCGCCAACGATGATAAAGATAGATGTTGATGGACTGGAGCATCTCGTTGTTGAGGGTCTCGGTAGATTGCTCAACTCACCCAGCCTGCGCGGAATCAATATCGAGCTGAGCGACAAACTCGTTCAGCACGATCATGTGCGTGAGCGCCTGTCCGCATCCGGCTTCTCGGTCGATGAGGATCTCAGTTTTTTGCACCCCAATGGCTCAAGCCGAAACCTCATTTTCACGCGCGATTGACCGCGCCCGATATGCTTTACCCCCCGATATGCTCTACCCGAGGTGACACTGGCTGCTGTCAGGCGGACGGTGAGGCAAGCCGAGCACGCAACGGACCCGGCAGCGGCCCGACGATCGCTCCGCTCAGCCCTGCGGGCGGGTCTGCCGTCTCGGCTTTGAACGCTTCCCGGAGCGGGACCGGCCGCCGGGCGTATCCTGCATCTCCACCGGGCGGTGCGGCAGTTTCCAGCCGGCCTTGGTTCCTTTCGGCGCGGGTTTACCCTCGGCGTGGGCACGCCGGCGACGACGGCCCTCCCCTCCTGTCTTGCCGGTACCGGCAGGCTGCCAGCGCGGGATCAGGTGCTGCTTGCCGTTGCCGATAAGATCCTCACGTCCCATCTCTTTCAGCGCCTCGCGCAGGAGCGGCCAGTTCTCCGGATCGTGATAGCGCAGGAACGCCTTGTGCAGGCGGCGCTGCTTCATGTCCTTCGCCGTCTCGACCCGCTCGGACCCGGTCCGGCGCACCGGGCGCAGCGGGTTACGGCCGGAATAGTACATCGCCGTCGCCATCGCCATCGGCGTCGGCGTGAAGGTCTGCACCTGGTCGGCCCGGTAGCCGTTCTTCTTCAGCCAGAGGGCGAGGTTCATCATGTCCTCGTCCGTGCAGCCGGGGTGGGCGGCGATGAAATAGGGAATGAGGAAGTACTTCTTCCCCGCCTTTTTCGCCGCGGCGTCGAACATTTCCTTGAAGCGGTCGTAGGAGCCGATGCCCGGCTTCATCATCATGTCGAGCGGGCCGGTCTCGGTATGTTCCGGCGCGATCTTCAGGTAGCCACCGACATGGTGCGTCACCAGCTCCTCGACATATTCCGGGCTCTCGACGGCGAGATCGAAGCGCAGGCCGGAGCTGATCGAGATCTTCTTCACGCCCTCGATCGAGCGCCCCGCGCGGTAGAGATCGATCAGCGGCTTGTGGTCGGTGTTGAGGTTCTTGCAGATCGTCGGGTAGACGCAGGACAGCCGCCGGCAGCTGCGCTCGATCTCCGGGTCCTTGCAGGCCATACGGTACATGTTCGCGGTCGGCCCGCCGAGATCGGAGACCTGGCCGGTGAAGCCGGGCACCTTGTCGCGCATGTCCTCGATCTCGCGCAGGATCGAGTCCTGGCTCCGGCTCTGGATGATGCGCCCCTCATGCTCCGTGATGGAGCAGAAGGTGCAGCCGCCGAAACAGCCTCGCATGATATTGACCGAGAAGCGGATCATCTCCCAGGCCGGAATGCGGGCGTCGCCGTAGCGCGGATGCGGCGCGCGGGCATAGGGCTGGTCGAAGACCCAGTCCATCTCCTTGGTGGTGAGCGGGATCGGCGGCGGGGTCACCCAGACGTCGCGGTCACCATGGCGCTGCACGAGCGGCCGTGCGTTGCCGGGGTTGCTCTCGAGATGGAGGATACGGGAGGCTTGGGCATAGACCTCGCGGTCGTCGCGCACGGTCTCGTAGGAAGGCAGGCGGATGACCTGATGGTCGTCGTCGCGCGCGGCCCGCTCCGGCGCGTCGTCGATCGAGCTCATGTCGATCTCGCGGTAATCCGGCGCCTTCTCCGTCCGGACCAGCGCCAGTCCGCGCACATCGAACAGGTCGCGCGGGTTCTCGCCGCGGGCGATGCGATGCGTCACCTCGATAACCGCGCGCTCGGCATTGCCATACAGCAGCACGTCCGCCTTGCTGTCGAGCAGCACGGACCGGCGAACCTTGTTGCTCCAATGGTCGAAATGGGCGATCCGGCGCAACGAGGCCTCGATCCCGCCGAGCACGATCGGCACGTCGGAATAGGCCTCGCGGCAGCGCTGGGTATAGACCAGCACCGCCCGGTCCGGCCGCTTTCCGGGCTCGGCGCCGGGTGTGTAGTCGTCGTCCCGGCGCGGTCGCTTGTCGGCGGTGTAATTGTTGACGAGGCTGTCCATATTGCCGGAGGTCACGCCGAAATAGAGGTTCGGCCGGCCGAGTTCGCGGAATGCTTCCGCACTGGTCCAGTCCGGCTGGGCAATGATACCGACGCGGAATCCCTGCGCCTCCAGTGTCCGGCCGATCACCGCCATGCCGAAGCTCGGATGATCGACATAGGCATCGCCGGTGACGAGAATGACGTCACAGCTGTCCCAGCCGAGCCGGTCCATCTCCTCCCGGCTCATCGGCAGGAACGGCGCGGTCCCGAAGCGCTGGGCCCAGTATTTCCGGTACTTGGAGATTTCCCTCGCGTCCTGGCGGGGGCTAACGGAGGTCACGGTCACTGCCTCGTCGTGATGGCTGGGAGCGGCAGGTTTTAGCCGCAAACTTCAATTGTAGCAAATCCGCTGACCCGCGGCGAGGTACGCCGCGCGACAACAATGCTGACTGCACGGCATCGGGCCGGTCCCGGTTCACCCAAACCGGTTTCCGGAAAACAGAAACCGGGTCGACCGGAACTTGCCAAGCCGTTGTTTTTCATGAGTGCGGGATAGGATGCCACCCGGATCGAGCGCATGTCGAATTGCGAGCACTTCACGTTGACGCCCGTAGACCATTCCTCAATAGTCCAATCTGCCAAAAACGATCCGGCCATTAACCTCTTAGGCCAAAGCAACTGGGCGCCGTGTTAGAAGAATGACGAGCCTCTCGACAAAGAATCTGCGCTTGCGCCCCGTCATCTTGATGATGTTCATCATTTTGACGCTTCCGGTTTTTCTCACCATCGTTGCGACGAACTATGTATCCAATCAGGAAGCGGCGCGTTCCTATGTGGAGAAGTTGCTCGTCAGGTTCAACAACGAGGCGATCGACAACATCGAGCAATTGTTCGAGCCGATCAAATCTCTGGTCCGCAGCGCAGCGGCACTGGGCACGCTGGATCCGGAATTCTACAGTTCCAACAGGTCAATCGCCTACCTCTTCAGCACCCTGGAACACAGCGACGTCATTATCAGCGCCTATATAGGCCTGGAGAACGGAAGCTTCCGGCAGGCCCGCCAGATCGACCCTGAAGTCGATGTCCAGGGCAAGCCGCCGCCAGCGGGCACGCGCTACGCGGATCGCTGGATCGAGCGCAACCCCGGAAAGGTTCCGGTAGATCATTACATTTTCCTCGACCGGGAGCGCCGGGAGCTTGGCCGTTCGGAACAGGAAACCTCCTACGATCCACGCGCCCGGCTCTGGTACAAGACCGCCCTTGAATCCGGCGGACTCTCGGTAAGCGATGTTGATGTCTTTGCCGTCCTCGACCTCGTGGGCTTCACGGTCGGAGCGCCGTTCTACGGACCTGACGGCGTTGTCCGCGGCGTCGCGGCGGCCGACATCACGCTTGACGGACTGTCCGATTATCTCGCCGAGAGCGTGGTCAGTCCCGGTACGCTCTCCTTCATCCTGGATCACCAGGGTGGAGTGATCGCCAATTCGCAACAGATGAAGACTTATGGCAGCCGGGCCGGCAGGCCGGAATTGCAGCATATCGCGTCCCTCGAGAACGATCTGCCCGCGGTCGCCTTCGGCGTCCGGCCGCGTGATCGCGAGGGGATGTATCTGTTCGAGCATGAAGGCAAGGAATATGTCGCCTCGCTCACCACGCTGCCGGCGTCCTTTGGCAAGGCATGGCAGCTCTTTGTCGTTACCCCGTTCTCAGATTTCACCGGTGGCCTGGAAAAACAGAACAGGCAGCTGTTGATCTTCGGCCTGGTCGCCGTGGCGGTGCAGATCGTCATTATCTATATCCTGTCGGGCGTGATCTCGGCGCCGCTCGAGAGACTTGCGGTCAAGGTCATGAAGATAAAGGACCTGGACGCGGCAAGTCCGCTGTCCCTGCAGACACCGATCCGCGAAGTCGCGCTGCTGGGACGGGCGGTCGACACGCTGGACAAGACGGTCAAATCCTTCGCCTCCTTCGTGCCGGTCAGCCTTGTGCGGCAGCTGCTCGACACCGACCAGAAGCTCGAACTCGGCGGCAACAACCGGTTTCTCACGATATTCTTTTCCGACATCGAAGGGTTCACGAAGCTTTCGGAATCCCTGCCGTCGAAACAGCTTCTGCAGCAGGTATCGGTCTATTTCGAGACGGTGACCCGGGCAATCAAGCTTGAGCGCGGCACGATCGACAAATTCATCGGCGACGGGGTGATGGCCTTCTGGGGAGCCCCGGCGATGCTGGACGATCACGCGACGCATGCCTGCTTCGCCGCGCTCAGGATCCAGCGCGAGATGGATATTCTGAACGAAAGCTGTCTGGCGCAGGAGCTGCCGGCGCTGAAGGTCCGCATCGGTATTCACAGTGACGCCGTACTGGTCGGCAATGTCGGGTCCAGCGACCGGATGAGCTACACGGTCATGGGAGACGGGGTGAACCATGCGTCACGTCTCGAAGCCATCAACAAGGAGTACGGGACGCGGATCTGCATCAGTCATACCGTCTTCAAGGAAGCGGGTGACCGGCTCTGCGTCAGGCCGATCGACGAGGTCGCGGTCAAGGGCCGGCGCAGCAAAATACCGATCTATGAACTGCTCGGCGCTTATGACCTGGCACCCGAGTTCGAGCCCGACGAAAAGACCGAGCAGCTTTGCCGGATGACGCGGGAGGCTTACGACTCGCTTGTCGCCGAGAACTTGCCGGACGCGCTCGCGCGGTACCGGGCGATCCTCGCCGTCTATCCAGGCGATCCGGTGGCGACTGCGATGGCGCGGCGGCTCGAGGCGGCTGACCCGGACACAAACACATCATCTCGCGAGCCGGATTGATCGATGACTGACTTCGGAGAGTCTCTTCTCGCCCCGGCGGCATTGCGCCCGAGCGAATATACGGCAGCTCTGGTGCATGCCCTCAATCTCGAGCCGGAGCGCGTACACGGTGTCAGTGCCCTGGAAATCGGCTCGGGCAGCGGAGTCGTTCTTGCCGTATTGGCCGGCCTCGGAGCTGCCGCACTCTACGGAATCGATGTTGAGGACGACGCGGTTCTGGCCGGCTCTCTGCTGTTGCGCGAACTCGGGCATGAGGCGCGCTGCCAGATTCACAAAGGCGATATGTGGCAGCCGGTCGAAGGCCGCCGCTTCGATCTGATCGCCGCCAATCTCCCGCATTTCCCCATGCAGGATCATGAGGTTCCCGGACGCCACCCGACCTGGAGTGCCGGCGGGCCGGACGGGCGCAGGTGGCTCGATCCGTTCCTGCGGGGACTGCCCGGGCATCTGGAAGACGGCGGCCGCGCGGTGCTGACTCATAACGGTTTTGTCGGCCTGGACGCATCGCGGGAGATCCTGGCAGGCTCCGGTCTCACGCTTCGCGTCATAGAGTCGGTGTTCGTGCCGATCGGCCCGGAGAAACTGGAACTGATGTCACCGGCCGTTCTCGAGATTGAAGAGGGGAAATCGATTCACCGGTACGGTCCCTATGCCTTCGCGGACATGCATGTTGTCGAGGTCACTGCGGACAAGCGAGCGGCCAATGCCAGGTAGCGTCGCGCGGATATTTCTGCTCCTGCTGCTTGCCCTCGGGGTACCGGGGAAAGCCGCGGCCGAGCCCCCTGACGCGGCGCTTGCCCGTCTGCTGGCCGAAGCTCGGTCCGAAGCCGGGGCAACCGGAACCTGCGCACGCGGCGATATTGACCGGCTGGTGCGCATCTTCTGCTCCGGGAGGATCAGAGCCGGCGTGCGCGAGTATTATCCGCTGTTCGGCACCAGAACCGGCACGGAGCGTTCCGGCTACGATGTCGACGGCGCGCGGGCCATCGCGGATTTCCTGGATCTCGACCTTGAACTCGTCAGGGTAAATGCCTCGACCCGTATCGCCATGCTCGATGAGGACAAGATCGACATCGTGCTGGCGACCATGGGGCACAATACCCAGCGCGACGGCCAGGCCAGGTTTATCCGCCCCCACTATTACCAGTCGGAGACGATCATCGTCGGGCCGAAGGAACTTCCGGTCTCCGGCTGGAAGGACGTGGCCGGCCGCAGCATCTGCGTTTCCCTTGGCAACGGTTCGAACGCGCAGATGATTTCGCATCATGCGCGCCTCATGCTGTTCACCGACGTGACGGAACTGCCGGCCCGGCTGGTGGACGAGACCTGCATGCTGGCGGCCCAGGACAACAGCTTCTTTGCCTCCTACTTCACCGATGAGGCGTTTGATCGCCGGTTTGAGACGAAGTTCGGCTTCGCCCAGGTGCCGTGGGGTATCGGGGTTGCCCGCAGCGGAAGCGAACGGCTCGCCCGGGCCCTCGACCTGATGAGCCAGATTTTCCATCGCGACGGCCGCTTCCTCGAGATCGGGCGGAACAACAAGATCGCGACCGGTTTTCTCTTGCGCCAACGGGAGGTCTGGAACCGGCCGGAATGCAACACGGCCGTCGGCAGCACCGATCCGGCCTGCATCCTGCCACCGCTCGATGCCGGTCTCGAGCCGACGCCGTTCGCCGGCCATGCGGTCGCCTTCGAGCAGTGGATCGCCGAAAAGACCGGTGTCGCGCTGTCTCTGCCGATGCTCAAGACAATGCCCGCCTGGACCCTGTTCCAGCGCGGCATCTTCAACTCGTTGTACCTGGTCATCGGGGCGCTGGCGGCAACGCTGGTCTTCGCCCTGCTGCTCGGTGCCCTGCAGAGCGGACGCAGCCGGATCGTGTACTGGGTGTTCCACTCGCTGACCGTGATCCTGCAATCCTCGCCGGTGGTCCTGCTGGTGGTGATCGCCGCCGCGGTGGCGCAGGAGGTCTTTGCCTATTCCTCCGTGGTGGCGATCGGCGCCGCCATCGTCGCACTCGGCCTGATGAACGGCAGCAACGCGGGTCAGGCCATCGCCGAGGCGATGCACACACTGCATGCGGAGAACGCGGGCAAGACGGTCCCCGAGACCAAACTGTTCGGCCGTGCCGTCAGCCGCTCTGCAACACAGATCGTCTCCTTCCTGATCAACGCGGCCAAGGGAACGCCGGTCGCCAGCTTCATCGGCGCGCCCGAGCTTCTGAGCGCCCTGACCGACATCACCTCCTTCGCCAGCGGGCGTGCGACGACCTATACGATTCTGCTCGTATTCTATGTCATCGTCGTCATGATCGTGGTCTGGCTCTGCGGCCGGTTGCGCGTCGTTCTCGAGAGGAGGCACGCATGATGCCGCTGTTCCCGGATCTTTCGGAGTTCCTGGTCGAACTTCTCGTGGGCATGCTGGTGAATTTCGAGATCGCGTTCATCGCCCTGGTCATCGGCCTGGTTGTCGGCGGCTTGCTCAGTTTTCTCAGCCTTTCGAGCGCCGCGCTCAAGACCATTGTCGCCATGCTGGTGGGGGTGATGCGGGCGGCGCCCACCTTCGTCGTCATGTTCTTCCTGCTGAACGCGATCCCGCAGGGCACCGCACTCACTCTGGGGGACATGAGCATCAACCTGACCCCCTCGCCGCTCATGGCGGTGGCGCTTTCCCTCGTGCCGTACTCCGCATCCTACGTCGCGGACAACGGGCTCGAGGCGGTGATGCAGTTGCGCCGGGGCTCGATGCTGGGGGCGTTGCTGTTCCTGCCTAACATCACCCGGGCCTTTTTCGTGCTGGTCATGTCTTCCAGCACCGGCGCAGCCATCGGAGTGAACGAGGGGATTTCCGTCATCCTGCGCACCACCGCCCCGATGACCTCGCTCGCGGACAAGATGGTCCCGTTCGCCATCGGCATTCTCTGTTACGGGCTCACCCTGCAGATCGGGTTTTTCCTGATGCGGCGTCTGCAGCGCCGGCTCGGCCGTTACGCGGCTCCGGCGGGCTGACCAGAGGGCAGCCGCCGGCGCCCTGGACGCGCGCGGCTTCCTTTGATCAAGGGCTCGAGATAGGCCGGAAGTCTTCTTCGCCGGGACTCTCCCACAGGCGCCCCGCTGTCACCCGCATAGCCTGCCCAGAGAGAAGGTTGAGTCCGCGGTCAATAACACGTCGCAGACCATCCGCCAGGAGTACTCGGCAAGCGTGATGCCGGCGAAGATCGGCGGCGCTCAACCGCGCGCCCCGAGGCATCCCTCCGATAGGACCACTGCGCTCGAAAATGAAGCTTCGGACATACAGCCTCAAAGAATCAGACGCAGGGTTACGCCCAGCACACTCTGCGGAACGGTCCGACGCGCGCCTTTGCCGCACTCTTCCGCCAGCTGCGATCAACGCAGCGGGAATCGAAAGCGATTCGTGAGGGAGGTTTCAATGCACTTCAAATTCTTATCCGCCGTCTCCGTCGCCGCCGTGCTGGTGGCCGGTACGGTGCAGGCCGAGCCGCTCAAGGTGGGCGTGCTGGCAACACTCGAAGGTACTTATACAGTTCTCGGCGAGGACGGGGTCCGCGGCCTGAAGACCGCCTATGGCGAGCGGGGCGGCAAGGCCGGCGGCCGGGAAATCGAACTGGTGATCCAGTCCACCGACGCTTCGCCGGACAGCGCCGTCCGCGGCGCCCGCAAACTGGTCGAGCAGGACGGGGTGGAAATCGTGATCGGCCCGCTTTCCGGTTCCGAGGGCATCGCCATCCGCGACTATTCCAAGACCCAGCCGCAGGTCACCTTCCTGAACGGGATTTCCGGCGCCCAGGAGACGACCTACGTCACGCCTTCGGAAAACTTCTTCCGCTTCAATATGGACGGTGCCCAGTGGTCGGCCGGGCTCGGCGACTATGTCTATGACGAGAAGGGTTATCGCTCGGTCGCGACGGTCGGCGAGGATTATTCCTTCATCTACACGCAGGTCTTCGGCTTCGTCACAGAGTTCTGCGGCAGGGGCGGCGAGATCACGGAACGCTTCTGGGTTCCGCTCGGCACCAAGGATTTCGGCTCGATCATCGCGGCGCTGCCAGACGATGTCGACGCGATCTATCTCGGGCTCGGCGGCGGTGACGCGGTCAACTTCCTGAACCAGTACCAGCAGGCAGGCGGCGATGCCAACCTGATCGGCGGCACCATCATGGTCGACGGGACCGTGCTGAACTCCAAGGGATCGGCGAAAAAGGCCCTGATCGGCACGCCTTCGGCAGGCCCGCAGGCCGACACCTGGGACAACGCAAAGTGGCAGGCCTATGTGAAGGCCTACCAGAACGCGTTCCCGCCGGACAAGAGGTTCCCGAGCCCGTCGCTGCTCGCGACAGGATACTACAACGCAACCAACGCGGCCTTCATCTGCCTCGACGAGGTCGGTGGCGACCTGTCCGACGGCCACAAGGCCTTCCGGCAGTGCCTTGCGACACTCGAACTCGATGCGCCGAACGGCAAGATCACCTTGGACAAGAACCGCCAGGCCATCGGCACCAACTTTGTCTCCGAGGTCATCGAGCAACCGGACGGCACGCTGGCAACCAAGCTCGTGAAGATCAAGGAGAACGTGAACCAGACGCTCGGCATCGACGAGGCAGCGTTCGCGAAAATCGGTCTTCCGGGGCGTGAGACGCCGGAGTGCAAGACCTCCTACAACTGACTGCCGGACAGGTTCCGGTTCCGGGCATTCCGTCCGGGACCGGAATCCGTCCGATCCCTGCCTACAACATCACCGATCGCGTCCGGGGGCCATCCTGATGACGCTCATCAACTATCTCACGCGCATTCATTTCGGTGACGACATCCTCGAGGCCGCGCTCTGGGACGAGCTTGAGCGCAACCGGGTGCGCCGGCCACTCGTGATCGCGAGTTCCGAAACCCTGAACTCGCTGATCGGCGAACGACTGCTTTCCGGTTTTCCGGTACGCACCGACTTCGAGACCTTGTCGAGTTTTCCGGCCATCCCCACCGAAGCCGATGCGCGGCGGATCGCCGATCGCTACAGCGACACCGGACGCGATCACCTGATCTCCTTCGGATCCGCAGCTGCCACCAACCTTGCAAAAGCGGTCCGGATCCTGATCGGACATCGCAAACCACTCGCGTCTCTCGCACTTCCCGACGCCGGCGCAAAGCGGCCGGCGCTCGCCCTGCCGGACCACTACGCCATTCCCGCCGACATCGATCTGGCTTCCGCGATCGGCGGCACTGTACGGGTTTCCAAGGAAGCCGGCGGCGTTGCCGAAATCGAGTCCGACCTGCTGATACCAACGGTGACGATCTGCGATCCGACGCTCACCCTCGATACGGAAGCCGGCGCGATGGCAAGTGCCGGTGCGGCCGTGTTCGCCCGCTGCCTGGAAGCCTTCCTGTCACGCGGTTACAATCCCCCGGCAGACGGCATTGCACTGGACGGTGTTGTCCGCGCTGTCGCCAACCTCCACCGAGCCGTCCGCGAAGACGGTCTCGCCCCACGCCGCGAGATGATGGCCGCCGGGCTGAATTGCGCCCTCGCCCAGCAGAAAGGGTTCGGCCTGGCGCATGCCATGGCCAGGGCACTCGCCCCAGGAGCGCAGGAGCAGCCCGATGCCGGCGCGATCAACCGGCTCGTCCTTCCAGGCGTTCTCCGCTTCATCGAGGAAACCGAACGCCAGCGCTTCGCCCCGCTGCGCCACATCCTCGGCGTCGGCGCGCCTGACTCTCTGGCCAACAGCGTGCACCGGTTTCTCGAGAACCTGCCCCTGCCGGGAAGATTGGCCGAGATGGGTATCGGCGAACAGCACATGGAGCGCGCCGCCGAGCGGGCGGCGCAGGATCGCGCGGCACAGAACGCGCCGCGAACGGCCGATCCCGACGACATACTCTCGATCATGCGTTCTGTTCAGTAGGCGGTCCCGGATCGCGGAATCCGGGAAATTCCAATACGCACAAAAAAAGAGGACATAACGCAAAGTCGCTTTTTGTCGTTGCCGTCCTTGCGGCTTGCACGCGCCGCCAATCATACTTCGAGATCGGGAGCATGTGCCGGAAGAGTGATGCCCCGGGAGCGAGGGAGGATTTGACATGAGCGGAGCCTTCGCCGTGCATCACGGCGATTTTGGCCGCGCCGCGCTATACGAGCTCAACGCGAAATTCGTGACCCACGCGCATCGCGAGGGTCATCTGATTTTCTATGTGAGCCGCGCGCCGGCCATTGTCGAGGTCTGCGACAGCGACTATCTGCTGGACCAGACACGCGGAGTAGCCATCAGTCCCTGGGAACCGCACAAATTCGTGCCGCTCAGCGAGACGGAGCCCTGCTTCTGCCTGGTCCTCTACATGAAACCGATGTGGTTTCTCGAAACCTGTCAGACCGCGGAATTCGCGCTCAGTTTCGGACGCAACGAGATCATCATGACTCCGGAAATCCAGCGCTGGGTCATGCGTCTGACCTCGGTACTGCTCGGTCAGGACGATCCGACGATGGTCGATGCGTTCCTGCTCGAAACGATGCGGCGCTGTTATTTTCAGAGCTGGCACCATTGCGAGCTGACACCGCCACAGGAGAGATTCCGCGCCCGTTTCAACGATTTCCGAGTCCGTCGAGCCCTCCGCCTCATGAAGGAGCACTTCACCGAGGATGTTGAAATGGAGTGGCTGGCGCGGGAAGTCGGACTTTCCCGTCCGCATTTCTTCAAGCTGTTCAAGAAGCAGATGGGGATTACGCCAAACCTGTTCATCAACACGTTGCGTTCCGAACAGGCGATCAGCGACCTGATGGTCACGGAAAAATCGGTGACCGAGATCGGCTACGATCTCGGCTTCTCCTCGCAGGCCAGCTTCACGCGCTTCTTTTCGTCGAACGTCGGCATCGCGCCCTCGGAATATCGGCGGGTTGCGATGGACCATTGATTGTCCGTTGAGGTCTTTTTCCCGATGCGAAGTCATCAAAGAAGACTGCCGGGTATGACCATTCTGAAGGATCGTCACTAGCCTTTCAAAAAAACGCATCCCCGAGGGAGGGGACGTGAGACAGGGAGGCACTGCAGGAATGATCCGGCTGGCATGCGCCATACCGGAGGGAGCGACTCTCCGGACAGGTCACGGGTGTATTGCGCGATGAGAGCGTTTGCGCAGCGTCACCCGTTCTGGACCGCGCTTATCGTCATTGCGGTCGCCGTCTTCCTCTGGATGGTCTTCGCGATCTGGCCGAAATGGCTGGTCGAGCTGATCGGCCGGAAGAAGGTGTTTCTCAATGCCATCTTCAACGGGGTTACGCTCGGCGGGCTCTATTTCCTCGTGGCGAGCGGATTTACGCTGATCTTTGGCCTGATGCGCAACGTGAATCTGGCGCATGGTTCGCTCTACCTGCTGGGCGGGTATTTCGGATACATGGTCGCCGACGCAACCGGCCTATGGCTGCTCGCCTTCCCCGTCGCCTTCGTCATCATCGCCTTTTTCGGCATCCTGCTGCAGCTCTTCGTATTCCGGCGCATGGAAGGCCAGGATCTGCGGCAGACCCTGGTCACCATCGGGATTTCCATTGTGCTGGCGGACCTGATGCTGTGGCTCTGGGGCGGCGATTTCTACAACATCACGCCGCCCGAATGGCTGAGCGGACCGATGGAGACCTTCTTTGTCACCGCCGTGAAGCGGTCCAGCGGCGAGCCGATCTATCTGAAGTATCCGCTTGTACGGGTGGTCATCTTCGCGGCGTCCGTGGTCATCGGGGTCGCCATGTGGATGCTGCTGAACCGGACCCGGATCGGCATGCTGATCCGCGCCGGTGTCGACGACCGCGACATGCTGGCGGCCACCGGAGCCCGCATACAGCTGGTCTTCGTCGGCGTCTTTGCGTTCGGCGCAGGGCTCGCGGGGATTGCCGGCGTGGTCGGCGGAACCTTTCAATCGATCGCCCCCGGCGAGGATGTTCGCTTTCTCCTCGCGTCCCTGGTCGTCGTCATCGTCGGCGGCATGGGATCCATACCGGGCGCCGCACTCGGGGCCCTGATCATCGGCCTCGCCGAGCAGATCGGCTCCGTCTATTTCCCGACCTATGCGGTTGTGCTGACCTTCCTGATCATGGTCGCGGTGCTCGCGTTCCGCCCGCAGGGCCTGCTTGGGAGGACGTGAGGCATGACCCTGGTGGATGAACGACGCCCCGATTTCGCCGTCGAGCGAAAGCCCAGGATTCCGGGATCCTACCTGCTGCTCGCGGCCGCACTGTTGTTCATGCCTGCCTTCGCGTCGGACTTCGTGCTGTTCCAGATTTTCGGCTGGACCTTCATCCTCGGCATCATTGCCCTCAGCCTGATGTTTCTCGGCGGATATGGCGGCATGGTGAGCCTCGCCCAGATGTCGGTCGCCGGTTGCGCCGGATATATGGTGGCGATTTTCGGCGACAGCGCGATCACCGATATCAGCCTCGGGTGGCCCTGGTACGTCGCCATCCCGCTCGCGCTCATCGTTGCGGTGATCTTCGGCACGCTGACCGGATGGCTCGCGGTCCGGACCGAGGGCATCTACACGATTATGATCACCCTCGCGATCGCCGCCGCCTTCTTCTATTTCACGCGCCAGAACTACGCCATCTTCAACGGTTTCTCCGGCTTCAACGGCGTCCTGCCACCCTCCTTGTTCGGTGTGGACTGGCGCGGTTCGACCGCCTTCTACTACCTCACCCTGGTCTGGGCCGCGCTCTGCTATTTCACGGTGCTCTACATCTCCCGCGCGCCATTCGGCATCGCCCTGCAAGGTGTGCGCGACAATCAGCGGCGCATGGCGGCGCTCGGCTTCAACGTCACCGCTCATCGCGTGGCAGCCTACGCCTTCGCCGCCCTTCTCGCGGGTATCGGCGGCATACTGCTGACGTGGCAATCGGCCCAGATCTCTCCGGGCACGGCCGGTATCGGGCCGGCGATCGACTTGCTGGTCATTGCCGTGATCGGCGGCATCAGGCGTCCGATCGGCGCCTTCATCGGCGCCTTCATCTTCGTGCTCCTCAAGACCTTCGCCGTCGACGTGCTGATCGCGCTCGGGCTGAGCGGAGACCGTTTCCAGCTCCTGATCGGTCTCGGTTTCCTCGTTGTCGTCTTCTGGTCGCCCGACGGCATTCTCGGTCTCTGGGACCGCTGGAAGGAAACCCGCGGCCGGGACCGGCTGACCGAGGGCGGGAGGCCTGAGCCATGAGCACGACACCCCTCACCTCCAGTGTCTCCTCCCGCCTGAGTTCCTCCGGCACGGCCAACGCGCTCGAATTGCGCGACGTCTCGAAGCTGTTCGGGGCCCTGGCGGCACTCGCGGACATTAACCTGACCGTTCGTCCGGGGGAGCGCCGTGCGGTTCTTGGATCGAACGGTGCCGGCAAGACCACGCTTTTCAACTGCGTCACCGGGGATTTCCACTCCAGCACCGGAACGATCCGTTTCTTCGGCGAGGATGTCACCGCGTTTCCGCCGCATGAGCGGATCCGGCGCGGCCTGCGCCGGACCTACCAGATCTCGCAGCTCTTTGCGGGTCTTACGGTGATCGACAATATCTATCTCGCCTGTTGCGGGGTCTCGCGGCAACGCTTCTCTTTCTTCCGGCCGGGCCGTCAGGACGCCCTTATGGCGAGTGCGGAAGACCTGCTCCACCTCGTCCATCTCGAGACCGTGCGCGACACGGAGGTCTCGGCTCTTTCCTACGGTCAGCAGCGCCAGCTCGAGATCGCCATGGCACTCGCGGGCGCACCGCGTTTCATTCTGTTCGACGAGCCGGCGGCCGGACTTTCGCCGACCGAGCGGCGCGAACTCATCGAGATCCTGACCGCCCTGCCCTCCCATATGGGCTTCATCATCATCGAACACGACATGGACGTCGCTTTGCGCGTCGCCGAATCCGTGACGATGATGCATAACGGGCGCATCTTCAAAGAGGGCAAGCCCGCCGAAATCGAGAACGATCCCGAAGTTCAGGCACTCTATCTCGGAGGCGGTGATGGCTGAGCACCGCATCCCGGCTCTCGAGATCACGGATCTGAATGTCTATTACGGACAGAGTCACGCCTTGCAGGGGGTCGACCTGCAACTCGGACAGGGCGTGCTATCCGTGGTCGGCCGTAACGGGATGGGCAAGACCACGCTTTGCAAGGCGATCATGGGGCTTGTTCCGGTTGCCTCGGGCACGATCAGCCTCGCCGGGCGTTCCCTTGGCGGCCTCGGACCGGCGGAAATCGCCCGGCTCGGTGTCGGATATGTCCCCCAGGGACGACGCCTCTGGCCCTCGCTGACGGTCGACGAACACCTGAAACTGGTGGCGCGCCGGGACGGCGCTTGGACGATCGACCGGATCTACTCGACCTTCCCGAGACTGGCCGAGCGACGGGACAATGGCGGCGGCCAGCTTTCCGGCGGCGAACAGCAGATGTTGGCGATTTCGCGCGCCCTGTTGCTGAACCCGTCGCTCCTGGTCATGGACGAGCCGACCGAAGGCCTCGCGCCGGTCATCGTCCAGCAGGTCGAGGACATGCTGGTGCGTCTCGGCCGGGAAGGCGATATCGACGTTCTGGTCATCGAGCAGAATATCGGCGTTGCCTGCGCAATCTCCGAACAGGTCGCGATCATGGTCAACGGCCGGGTCAACCGGATCATGAATGCCGATGTCCTGGCCGCGGACCGGGATCTGCAGCAGGCCCTGCTGGGCGTCGGCCGCCATGCTCATGACGAAGTGCCGGATTCCACCCCGGCGGGACGCGCGAACGCTGCAAGCGCGCCTGGCGCGCGTCCGGCTGGACCGACCAGGATCTACAATTCCAACCCGGTGCTGCCGACGCGCTGGTCACAGCCGACACCCGTCCGGGTGATCGAGGGCTCCGCCCGTACCGTCACCGAACCGGACCGCAAAACCTCGCTCGACACCGTTCCGGGCATCCGGCGCCTTCCGGGCGACGGCGCGGTCCTGGTGGTCGGAACGCTCGATACCAAAGGTCCCGAATTGCGCTTTGTCCGCGACCTGATCAAAGCTCAGGGTCTGTCTGTCCGTATGGTCGATCTCTCGACCTCCGGCAAACCGTCCGGCGCCGAGGTCCCACCCCATGCGGTAGCCGCCTTTCACCCGCGCGGCACCGCCGGGGTCTTCACGGGCGATCGCGGCAGCGCGGTGGCCGGAATGACCACCGCCTTCGAGCGCTGGATGGCGCAGCAGCAGAATGTCGGCGGAGTCATCGCGGCCGGTGGATCCGGCGGCACGGCCCTCGTCGCGCCGGCCATGCGGGCTCTCCCCGTCGGGATTCCAAAGCTGATCGTCTCGACTGTCGCAAGCGGGAATGTCGGCCAATATGTCGGCCCGTCCGACATCCTCATGCTGCATTCGGTGGCCGACGTGCAGGGCCTGAACTCGATCACCCGCGAGGTTCTAGCCAACGGCGCCAATGCGCTTGCCGGAATGGTTCTCGGCAGACGCCAGCCGCGGCCCGAGAGCGAACACAAGCCGGCCATCGGGATAACCATGTTCGGCGTCACGACGCCCTGTGTGCAGCAGGTCACGAAGCAGCTCGACAGCGAATTCGACTGCCTCGTCTTCCACGCGACCGGCACCGGCGGCCGGGCGATGGAAAAGCTCATGGATTCCGGCATGCTCGCCGCGATCGTCGATCTCACGACGACCGAGATCTGCGACATGTTCGCCGGCGGCGTCTTCGCAGCGGACGATGACCGGTTCGGCGCCTCGATCCGCGCCGGACGGCCTTATATCGGCGCCTGCGGCGCGCTCGACATGGTGAATTTCAACGCCCCCGAAACAGTGCCGGAACGGTACCGGGGACGCACCCTCTACGAACACAATCCCCAGATCACGCTGATGCGCACCACACCTGAGGAAAACCGGGAAATGGGTCGCTGGATCGGCGAGCGGCTGAACCGGATGACCGGCCCGGTCCGCTTCTTCCTGCCGGAAGGAGGCGTATCTCTTCTCGATCAGCCGGACGGCGCGTTCTGGGATCCGGACGCTGACCAGGCGCTCTTCAAGACGCTTGAGGAAACAGTGCTTCAGAGCTCGGACCGCCAGCTGATCCGCGTGCCCCACAACATCAACGATCCCGAGTTCGCGGATCTCGTCGTGCAAACCTTCCGGGGTTTCTTCAGCGCACCCCGGCGCAGAATATCAGGAGAATGAGATCATGTTCGATCGCAAGGATCTGATCGCCAGATACCGGGGAATGATCGCCAGAGGGGAGCCGATCATCGGCGGCGGCGCCGGAACGGGCCTCTCCGCGAAATGCGAGGAAGCGGGCGGGATCGACCTGATCGTGATCTACAATTCCGGCCGTTACCGCATGGCCGGACGGGGCAGTCTCGCCGGCCTCATGCCGTATGGCGATGCGAACGGCATCGTGATGGAAATGGCCGCCGAAGTGCTACCGGTTGTCCGGAAGACTCCGGTGCTGGCCGGTGTCTGCGCCACGGACCCGTTCCGCCTGATGGACCGGTTTCTCGACGAGGTGAAGGCGGCCGGTTTCTCCGGCGTGCAGAACTTCCCGACCGTCGGCCTCATCGACGGGACCTTCCGCGCCAATCTCGAAGAGACCGGCATGTCCTACGCGCTGGAGGTGGAGATGGTCCGCCTCGCGCACGAGAAGGACATGCTGACCACCCCCTATGTCTTTTCCGCCGCCGATGCCACGGCGATGGCCGAGGCCGGCGCGGACATCATCGTCTGTCACCTGGGCCTGACGACGGGCGGCAGCATCGGCGCCGAGACGGCACTCACGCTGCAGCAATGCCCGGCGATGGTGGACGAATGGGCGGCCGCGGCCCTCGCGGTCAATCCCGAGGCCATCGTGCTCGTCCATGGCGGACCGGTCGCGATGCCGGAGGACGCCGAATACGTCCTTGAACACACCACGAACTGCCACGGTTTCTACGGCGCTTCCTCGATGGAGCGCCTGCCGACGGAAATCGCGCTGACCGAGCAGACGGCGCAGTTCAAGAAAATCGGCCGCAAAGGCCAATAAGGGGAGGTTCCGATGACCGGGCAACTGATCGGACAAATGATCCTGTGGCTGATCGTGGCCGCGATCTCCGTCTTCATCCTCTACTGGGTGATGCATTGGCTCTACCGTCGTTCGACCAAGGAAATCGCCTTCGTGCGAACGGGTTTCCTGGGCGAGAAGGTCGTGATCGATGGCGGCGCCTTCGTCTGGCCGATCATCCACGACATCACGCCGGTCAATATGAACTCGCTCCAACTCGCGGTGACTCGCGACAAGGAAGAAGCGTTGATCACCAAGGACCGGATGCGCGTCGATGTCGATGCCGTCTTCTATGTCCGTGTGAAGCAGAACCGGGAAGCCGTCAGCCTGGCCGCCGCCACGCTCGGGAGGCGGACACTGGAACCGCAATCCCTGCATTCCCTGCTCGACGGCAAGTTCGTCTCCGCTCTGCGCACGGTGGCCTCTGAAATGACGATGGAGGAACTGCACGAGAACCGGAACGCTTATGTCGAGCGGCTGCTTGCCGCCGCCCAGTCCGGGCTGGACAAGAATGGCCTGGAGCTGGAAAGCGTCGCCATCACCGACATCGATCAGACCGATATCGAGTATTTCAATCCGTCGAATCGGTTCGACGCGGAAGGCCTGACAAAGGTCATCGAGGCCGTCGAGGCGCGGCGCAAGATCCGCAACGATATCGAGCAGGAAACGATGATTCAGATCCGGTCCCGGAATCTGGATGCGGAGAAGCAGTCGCTCGAGATCGAGAGGCAGGGCGAGGAAGCCCGGCTCGACCAGGAGCGCGAGGTCGAGTTCCGGCGCGCCCAGCAACGAGCCGTGCTGGCCCGCGAGCGTTCGGAACGCGAGAAGGAAGCCGAGCAGGCGACGCTGCTGAGCCGCGAGGCCATCGAGACCGCACGGATCCAGAACGACCGCCAGATCGCGGAGGCCCGCATCGCCTCGGAACAGCAGATCAGGCAGAAAGAGATCGAACGGCAACGGATCGTCGACGAGGCCGAGATTTCAACCCGAGAGAGCGTCGAGATGGCCCGTATCGGCCAGGACAAGATCCTGACGGAAGAGCGGATCAGGACTCGTCGCGAGACCGAGGCGGCGGAAATCGAGGCGCGCGAAGCGACGGAAAAGGCGCGCATTGCGCAGGAACTGGCGCTGGACGACGCCCGGATTTCGCGGGAACGCGAGACCCAGGCAAAGGAGATCGAACGCCAGCGCAGCACCGACGAGGCAAGCATTTCGGCACGAGAGGCCGTCGAGATGGCGCGCATTGCTCAGGAACGGGCGACGCGGGAGAAGGAGATCGAACGGAACCGGGCGCTCGACGAAGCGGAAATCGCCTCCCGGGAAGCTGTCGAGAAGGCGCGTATTGCCCAGGAACGGCAGCTTGCTGTCGACCGGATCGAGTCCCAGGAGTTCACGGAAGAACGCGAAGTCGCCCGCAAGACCGCGATAGAGGCGGCCGAGATTGCCTCCCGGGAAGCCAGCGAGGCGCGGCGACTGGCACAGGAAAAGGCCAACGCGGTCGACCGGATCGCCTACGAGCGCGAAACACGCGTGCTCGAGATCGCCCGCAACCAGGCGATCGACGAGGCGGATGTCGCCGCCCGCGAGTCGATCGAGGCAGCCCGGATCGCCCAGGAGGTGAAGATCGCCCTGCAGCGGATCGAGAGCGAGCAGGCGACGCGCGAGCGTGAAGTCGCCCGGACCCGCACTGTCGAGGAGGCTGAAATCGCGACCGCCGAAGCGTTGGAAGGTGCCCGGATAGCCAAGGAAAAGAAGGTCGCTGCCGAGAGAATTGCCTACGAGCAGGATCTTCGCGAGCGGGAGATCTCCCGCAACAGAACGATCGACGCCGCCAGGATCGCGGCCGAGGAGATGATCAACGCGACCCGGATCAGCCAGGAGAAGAAGACGCGGGTTGCCGAGATCCGAAAGGACCTGGAGATCCGCGCCAGCGAGATCGAACGCAACGAAGCGGTGGAAACCGCCGAGATCTCGGCCCGTCGCCTCGTCGAAGGGCTCCGCATCGAGAAGGAGGAGGAGACCGCGGCCGAAAAGATCGCCCGCGACGAGCGCGTGCGCGAGCGGGAGATCGCCCGGAACAAGGCAATCGACGCAGCCGTCATTGTTGCCGAGGAGGCCGTGGAGGCGGCCCGGATCGCGAAACAGAAAACACTGGATCTGGAGCAGGTCCAGGCCGAGCAGGAGCTGGAAGCGAAGAAGCTGGCCCGCAGGAAATCCCTGGAGCAGCTCGAGATCGCCCGTGTTCAGGCCCTGCGCGAAGCGGAGATCGTCAGTCAGGAGGAAATCGAACGGGCACGGATCGCCTCCGAACGGGGGCTCGACGACGCCCGCATCGGTCACCAGACCGATCGCCGCAAACTGGAAATCGAACGCGAGCGCGCGGTGGAGGATGCAGAGATGGAAAAGGCCATCGCGCTCTACAAGAAGTCGCTCGACCGCAGCGCCGCTGCCGTCGAGGCCGAACTTGCGAGGGCCCGCGCCGCAGAGGCAGCAGAAAAGGTCAAGACGGCCGCGGAGACCGAGGAGGCTGCCCGCCGCAAGTCAGTGGACGTCGTCCTCGCGGAGAAGCAGGCCGAGGAGACACGCATCGCGGCCGAGGCGGACCGGATCCGCGCAAGCGTGGAAGCCGAGGCGCAGAAACTCATCAACGAGGCCGAGAACGTGCTTACCGACGGTGCGCGCCGGTCGCTGTTCAAGCGCAAGCTGCTCGATCACGTCGAGGGCATCGTCTCCGCGTCGGTCAAGCCGTTGGAGAAGATCAACGACATCCGGATCATGCAACTCGGCGGCGCCGGCACAAGCGGCCTCGGCTGGGGCGACAGCTCCGGAGATGGCAGCGCCGGCGCCGGTGGCGGCGGTGGCGGCAGCCCGACCGACGAGGTGATCAACTCGGCTCTTCGCTACCGCGTCCAGGCCCCGATGATCGACAGCCTGCTCTCGGACATCGGGATCGACGGTTCCAATCTCGCCAAGCAGGGCGGCCTGATTCGCGAAGCGTCGGACATGCAGAGGATCGCCGCCGAATCCGGAAAGAAGAAACCATCCGCCCCGAAAGACGAAGACAAGCCGGCGGAGAAGAAATAGATGGCCCGGGTCTATGTCTCTTCCGTGATCGACGCGCCCGCCGCCCGGGTCTGGGAACGGGTACGGGATTTCAACGGCCTGCCAAAATGGCATCCGCGGATCCGCGACAGCCGGATCGAGGACGCCTTTCCGCCGGACAAGGTCGGTTGTATCCGCAACTTCAACCTGCAGAACGGCGACAACATCCGCGAGCAGCTGCTCGGGCTTTCCGACTACGACATGTTCTGCACCTACGCGATCCTCGAGAGTCCGATGCCGATCACGGACTATGTCGCGACCCTGCGCCTCACGCCGGTCACCGAGGGCGACCGGACCTTCATCGAGTGGTCCGCCGAGTTCTCTTGCGACCCGGAGGCCGAAACCGAGCTGATCGCCGGGATCGGCGGGAACGTGTTCCAGACCGGCTTCGATGCTCTGAAGCGGCAGTTCGGAGGCTGACGGGATGGTCAGGGTGCTGCGCAGCACGGTCATGGAGGCGCCGGTCGAGCAGATCTGGGAGGTGCTGCGCGACTTCAACGGCCATGACCGCTGGCATCCCGCGGTGACGGCCAGCGCGGTCGAACGCGGCGAGCCGTCCGACCGGGTCGGCTGCGTGCGCCGCTTCCGGCTGGAGGACGGCTCGGAACTGCGCGAGAAGCTGCTGACCCTGTCGGATCTCGAGCTGACCTTCAGCTACTGCCTGCTCGATACGCCGGTTCCGCTCTTCAACTACGTCGCCCATGTGCGGCTGTTTCCCGTCTCCGACGGCGACCGCACGTTCTGGGAATGGGAGAGCCGCTTCGACACCCCGAAAGGGCGCGAGCAGGAACTCGCGGACCTGGTTGGGGACGAAATCTACCGCGCCGGTTTCGCGGCAATCCGGGCCCATCTCGGGCTGGAGGAATGACATGCTGACTGTTGAGACCTACGCCACGCTTTCCGAAGCCGCCGGAGCCCTGCGCGAGCGGAGCCGCTATCTCGGCGGCGGCACGCTGGTGATGCGGGCGGCGAATTACGGCGATCAGGGCTTCGAGCGCATCGTGCGCAGCCGGGACCCGGGCCTTGTGGATATTCGCGGCGAGGGAACCTCAATCCGGATCGGCGCCGGCGTGACGATGGCGATGATCGCGCAAAGCGCGGAACTGGCCTTTCTCGCTCCGGCAGCCCGGGCGGTCGGCGGGCCGGCGATCCGGAACATGGCGACGGTCGGCGGAAACCTGTTCGCGGAAACGCCATATGGCGACGTCGCCACCGCCCTGCTCGCCCTCGATTCGAGCGTACAGATGGCGGATGGCGCACGCCTGCCGCTGGAACAGTTCCTTCAATCCCGCGGCACCCAGCGCGGCCTCGTCGCCGCGGTCACCGTGCCGCGCCCGGGCCAGGACGCTTTCCGCTTTCTCAAGGTCAGCCGGGTAAAGCCGAAAGGCGTGGCCGTCATGACGCTCGCCGCCTGGTTGCCGCTCCAGGGCGGACGGGTATCGGGCGCGCGGGTGGCGTTCGGCGCCATGGGGCCAATTCCGATGCGCGCACGTGCGGTGGAAAACGCTCTGGAAGGCGCCACCCTCGACGAAGACGGCATCACCCGGTCTCTCGCAGTCGCAACGGAAGGTCTGTCACCGGCGGACGACTCGCTCGCCAGCGCCTGGTACCGGCGCGAGGTCGCCCCGGTCCATCTGAAACGCCTGCTGCTGGGCGAAGGGAGAGCGTGATGCAGAAGACCCCGGTTCAATTCAGCCTCAATGGCTCGGACACCGCCGTCTTCGTCGATGGCGGCGCAAACCTGCTCGACGTTCTGCGCCGCGGTGTCGGCGATCTGACACCGAAATACGGCTGCGGCCAGGGTACCTGTGGCAGTTGCACGGTACTGATCGACGGCGAGCCGCATCTGAGTTGCCTCACCCTCGCTGAGACGGTCGAAGGGCGGCAGGTCGAGACCGTCAACGGACTTTCACGGGGTCCGGACCTCGCGCCGTTGCAGAAGGCCTTCATGGAAGGGTTCGCCGCCCAGTGCGGCTATTGCACACCCGGGATGCTGATGGCGGCGACCGCGCTGCTCCGCAGCAACCCGGCGCCCAGCCGCGAGGAGATCGTCGAAGCGATCTCCGGAAACATCTGCCGCTGCACCGGGTACGAACCGATCATCAATGCAATCGAGAGTGCGGCGGCAGCGCAGCGCGGGAGGGTCGCCTGATGTCCTCCATCGAATTCCGCAAGGACTTGTTCGCCGACGAGCGGGACGACGACCTGAAGGAGATCGGCCGTCCCACCGTGCGCCAGGATATTCTCGGGCATGTGACGGGCCGCTCTCCCTACTACGATGATCATCTGTTCGACGGCCTCCTGCACATGCGCTGCGTACGCTCGCCGCACCACCATGCGCGGATCCGCTCGCTCGACGCGAGCGCAGCCGAGAAGATGCCGGGAGTCCGCCGGATCGTCCGCCCGGAGGATATTCCGCACAATATCAACACCCTGCTCTCGCTGATCAATTTCGGGCGCGACGACGAGGCCCTGCTGCAGCCGACAAAGGTCGCCTACCGCGGCGAGCCCGTGCTGGCGGTGATCGCGGAGACCGAGCGCCAGGCCCGGAACGCCGTTGCCGCGATCAGGGTCGAGTACGAGGTGCTGTCGCATGTGCTGGACGTCGAGGAAGCGCTCCGCCCGGACGCACCCGTCGTGAACGAGACCTATCCCAACAACACCTTCGACTATCACGGTCTCTACGATCACCAGAAGCTGCGTTTCGGCGACGTGGAGGCCGGTTTCGCGGCCGCGGACAAGATTGTCGAGGGCGAATACCAGATGTCGCCGATCGAGCAGGCGCCGATCGAGACCTGCGGCGCCATCGCCGCACCGGAAGTGAATGATCGCTACGTCTGCTACACCTCGACCCAGGCGCTGTTCTTCTCGCTCGGCACCACTGCGAAACTGCTCGACCTGCCCTCCTCCCGCCTGCATTTCGTCGGCGGCACGGTCGGCGGCGGCTTCGGCGGCAAGGTCGACAGCATCGTCGAACCGATGGCGGTGCTCGGCGCCGTGCTGACCGGCCGGCCGGTCAAGTTCATGTGGGACCGGGCCGAGGAGATGCAGGTCGGCGCGCCGCGCGGCGCCGAACGCTGGCGCATCCGGGACGGTGTTATGAATGACGGCCGCATCGTCGCGCGCCAACTCACCGGGTTCTTCGATTCCGGCGCCTATACCCGGCTGTCGTCCTACGCGATCGTCAAGGGCACCGGGCACCTGCCCGGTCCCTATACGATCCCGAACGTCGCTTCCAATGTCTATTGCGTCTACACCAACCGCACCCCGGCCACCGCGATGCGCGGCTTCGGCATCACCGGTGTCGATTTTTCCATCGAATGCCAGATGGACCGCGTCGCCGAGGCGGTGGGCATGGACCCGGTGGAGCTTCGGATCCTGAACGCCTATCGCGACGGGGACATGAAGGCACATCGCCGGCTCGCCAAGAACACGGCGCTGGTCGAATGCTGCCAGGTGGCCGCCGGCAAGGCGGGATGGACGATCCGCCCCGAATTCGCCGCTGCCTCCAGCCGCGCCGGCGGTGGCGGCGAGCGCGCACTCATTCCCGAGACAGCGACCGACGATGCCGGCAAGATCGGCGAGCGCCGTCGCAGCCCGATCCCGGCCGAGCCCGGCGGCGGCAATCGCGGCCGGGTCGCCGCCGGAAGCGCGACCGACGCCGTGGTCGCCGCCCCGCCGCAGCGGCCGGACATGTCGATGGACCCTGCGCGGACAGGCCACAAGACGATTGCCGCTGCACCCGCCCAGGCCCCGCTCGCCCCGCCGGTCCGCCCCACGGTGGCGCCACAACCTCCCGCCGGGCCGCCACCCGGTACTGCACGGCAGACCACACCGGCGCAGACCCCGCTCGCGCCCGCCACGCCGGCGCCTACTCCCGAACCGGCGCCATCGCCACCGTCCACAGCGGAACCCTACCGCCCGAGCCAGCCCTTCCAGCGCGGCGTGAACAGGCCGGGCACGTCCCGCTTCATTTCCGGCACAAGGAGGCGCTGAACGATGACCCTTCACTCCGGACGCGGCTTCGCCTGCATCAACTACCCGATCGGGATGAATCTCGGCGGGGACCCGTCCCAGGCGCTGGTGCATTCCACGCCCGACGGAAAATTCATGGTCGCGCTCTCCTCGATCGATCTCGGCCAGGGCATGAAATCGGTAACTCGGCAGATCGCCGCGGAGACCCTCGGCGTACCGGTGGCGGATGTCTATGTCGACACCGCCGACAGCGATACCGGGCCGCACTGCATGGGTTCCTTCGCCTCCCGAGGCACCCACAGGGTCGGAAATGCGGTGATCCGCGCCGCCACCGAGGCCCGCCAGCAGATGCTGGAGGCGGCGGCCGAGGAACTCGAGGTCAACGCCTCCGATCTCGACACGGACGGCGCGGGCAACATCCACGTGAAAGGCGCCCCCGGCCGCTCGATCACCGTCGCCGAGACCGCGATCGCCGCGCAGTTCAAGCAGGGGCGTACCCTCTCCGGACGCGGAATCTTCCTGATCCCGCCGTCGGAAGCCGATCCCAATACCGGCGAGATGACGCCGGTCTCCTGCTTCGCCCATGCCGCGCTCGTTGCCGAGGTCGAGGTCGACGACGAAACAGGCGAGGTCACCGTTCTGGAGATCAATTCCGCCTACGAAGTCGGGCGGGCGCTGAACCCGAAGCTCGTGGAGCAGCAACTGATCGGCGGCGCCTGGATGGGCCTGTCCCACGCACTGTTCGAGACGACGGAACCCTACTATCCGGAGCGCGAGCACGGACCGGAGGACTTCAACAACTACCTCATGCCGGGACCGGGCAACATCGTGCCGCACAATATCGCGGTGCTCGAACGCCCGGCGGAGGATGCACCCTTCGGGGGCAAGGGACCCGGCGAGATGTGCGCCAACCCGGTCCTGCCAGCCGTGGCCAACGCGATCTACGATGCGGTCGGCGTACGCTGCGACCAGCTTCCGATCACGCCCGAGAAAGTACTCCGGGGCCTCCGGGCGAATGGCGGCGCCAGACCGCGCGCCATGCGCGACGCGGCGGCCGCAGGCACCGGTTGAAACCATGCCCGTTCGCGCCTCCATAGCCGGGATCGGCAATCCGGGCAGCCTGCAGCAGGCTCTGATCGGTGCCCAGTACCTCGCCGACGAGGACCTGGCGACCGCGGCCTACCTCGCCCTTGCGCTGGGCAAGCCGCTGTTGCTCGAGGGCGTCCCGGGCGTCGGCAAGACGGAGGCCGCGAAAGCCATCGGTTCCGTGCTCGCGCGGCAGGTGATCCGCCTGCAGTGCTACGAGGGGATCGACGCGGCAGCGGCCCTCTACGAGTGGAACTATCCGCGTCAGATGCTGGCGATCCGCCAGGCCGGCGACAGCTACGTGAACATCTATGGCGATGAGTTCCTGCTCTCCCGCCCCCTGCTCGAGGCCCTGAGGGCCCCCGAGCAGAGCTTGCTGCTGATCGACGAGATCGACCGCTCGGACCACGAGTTCGAAGCTTTCCTGCTCGAATTCCTCTCCGACTTCACCATTTCCATCCCGGAGACCGGCACGATACGCGCCGCCCGTCCGCCGGTGGTGGTGCTGACCTCGAACCGTACCCGCGACCTGCATGAAGCACTCCGCCGCCGCTGCGTCTATCACTGGATCGATTATCCCAGTCCGGCCCTCGAGGCGGAGATTGTCATGGCCCGGGCGAGCACGGTGGCGCGGGCGACGGCGGACGCCGTGGTTACCGCCGTCACGGCGCTGCGGTCGGAACCGCTGGTGAAACCGCCGGGGATCGCGGAGACCGTCGAATGGGCGGAGGCGGCGACCCTGCTCAACAGCCAGGGCGCTCCCTGGCCCGAGGCCTTCCGCAAGGCGATCGGCGTCGCGCTGAAGGACCACGACGACCTCACCTACATGGAAGCACGCCTCGACGGCGTGATCCCGGGAGCGGCCGCATGACCCTGCCTGCTGCCGCCCGCCCGTTCGTCGATTTCCCGGCCCTCCTTCGAGCGCATGGATTCGCGATCTCGCCCGACCAGACCATCGGTTTCATCGAGGCGATCGGCCTGCTCGGGCCGCGGGACATCCGCGACATCAGGCGTGCCGCCGTTGCGATGCTCGCGATCCCGAAGGAACGGGAGATCGAGTTCGATGCCCTGTTCCGCGCCTTTTTCATGGGCCAGGTGGTGGCCGCTTCCGCCATGACCGACGAGGACGAGGAGATCGACGCGGTCGAACCGACCGGCGCCGAGGAGTCCGTCGATGCCGAGGACGAGGAAAGCGAGATCGGGGCCGAGGCGGCAACGGCGGAACGGCTGAGCCACCGGCAGTTCGCGGCGGAGCGTACCGAGGACGTTCTGGCCCGCATCGCCCGCCTGGCGCCGCACCGGCTGCCGCGCCGGCGATCCTACCGACGCCGTCCGTCACGTCACGGCGACGGCCTCGACATGCGCCGCACGCTGCGCGAGGCGGTCCGGCGCGACGGCGAGCCCTTGCGGCTCTACCGGAACCGGCGCAGCACGCGGCAACGCAAGCTTCTGGTGCTGATCGATGTCTCCGGCTCGATGAAAGAGCGCAGCGAAAGCCTGGTCCGTCTCGCCCATACCCTTGTCCAGGCGGCCGACCGTATCGAGGTCTTCACCCTCGGCACCCGTCTGACGCGGGTCACCCCGGCCCTCGCGCCTTCCGACCCTGGCCGGGCCCTGGCGCGGGTGGGCGCCCTTGTCGCCGATTTCGACGGCGGAACCCGGATCGGCGAGGCGCTGCAGGCGTTCCTTGCCATTCCCCGCTTTGCCGGCTTCGCCCGCGGCGCGGCCGTGCTCGTGCTCTCCGACGGGCTGGAACGCGGCAACCCGGACAGCATGGTGGATTCGGTTCGCCGCCTGTCGCGACTCGCCTGGCGTCTCGACTGGCTGAGCCCGCTTGCCGGCATGCCGGGTTACAGCCCGGACACCGAGGCGCTCGCAGCGGCCCTTCCCTTCATCACCAGCCTGTCCGACGGCAGCGGCAGCGCCGCGATCGCGGACCGGGTCCTGTCCCTTGCGAGGCTCACATGATCGACGCGCACCATCACATCTGGCTCCAGAAGGACCTGCCCTGGCTGCTCGGCCCGGAACAGCCGCGCATCTTCGGTCCCTATGCCGCAATCAAGCGCGACTACACCATCGAGGAGTATCTCGACGACATCGCCGGGCTCGGGATCGAGAAGTCGGTCTATGTCCAGGCCAACTGGGCGCCAAACTGGTTCGAGGACGAGGTCGCGTGGGTGCAGTTGGTCGCCGATGCGCATGGCTGGCCGCACGGGATCGTCGGCTATGCGGACTTCACCGGCCCGGACGTGCGCCCGCAACTCGACAGGCTGGCGAAATACCCGCTCATGCGGGGTGTCCGACAGCAGCTTCACTGGCATGAAAAGCCGCTCTACCGGTTCGCGAACCGTCCCGACCTGCCCGCCGATCCGGCGCTGCAGCGGAACATCGCGCATCTCGCCGCTTACGGCTGGAGCTTCGACCTGCAGGTCTTTGCGCCGCAGATGGAGGACGCCGCCGCATTGGCCGAGGCCTGTCCGGACGTGACCTTCATCCTCCAGCATGCCGGCATGCTGGAGGATGTCAGCGAGAACGGCCGCAAGGCCTGGCGCAGCGCCATGCGCCGGCTGGCGAAGTGCCCGAACGTGGTCACCAAGCTCTCGGCCTTCGGCACCTTCATTCACCGCAACGATCCGGACTTCATCGCCACGATGATCGCCGAAACGGTGAAGATCTTCGGCGCCTCGCGCTGCCTGTTCGGCTCCAACTTCCCAATCGAGAAGATCTGGACCGACTACCCATCGCTGCTCGCGGCCTTCCGGAAAGGTGCGGACGCGCTGGGCGAGCGGCAGCGCAAGGCGATCTTCGAAACCACGGCGCAACGCGTCTACAGGCTCTAGGAACCGGCGCCGACGGCCCGGAAAGGAAAAGGGGGAACAAGATGGCACTGACCATTCACGTACTGGATTACGGCGATATCGAGCTCGAGACGAGCTTCCTGGTGCTTGGCCACGAATGCGGGCGCATCCGCCGGGTGCCGGTCTACGGCTTCCTGATCACCGGCGGCACCTATCCGGTACTGGTCGATACCGGCTACCGGGACAACGCGATCATGGAAAGCCTCGGCATGCGGGGGCTGCAGTTCCACGACAACATGATCGAGAACCAGCTCGCCAAGCACGGACTGAAGCTCGGAGACATCCGCTACATCCTGCACACCCACCTGCATATCGACCACGCCGGCAAGGACGACAAGTTTCCCATGAACACAACGGTCGTGATCAACCGGCGGGAGATGGAGTTCTCGGTCTCGGGGATCATGTATCCGCAGTATCCGAAGCCGGACATCATGCATCTGGTCGAGCGGATCTACGAACCGGAGGCGATGCGCTTCCTGGATCTCGAAATCACCGGTGCGGAGGAGATCATCCCCGGGGTCTGGTGCGAGCCGGCCGGCGCCCATACCGAGGGTTCGATGAACGTGATCGTCGAGACCGCCGAGGGGCTCGCCTGCATCTGCGGCGACGTGATCTACGATTTCAACGACCAGATCGTGAACCATGTCTACACCAATAACGACCTGGAACCGCGGGTCACCGGAAACCATTCCGGATCGAAGCGGGAGGAGAAGGGCGCGATCAAGAAGCTTCTCAACAACTACACCTTCCTGCTGCCGATCCACGACCGGCCGGCGAAGATCGAGCACCAGCAGGTGGTGGGACGTCTCGGCATGACCGTGCCGGGTCCGCTCAGCGAAACCGTGCCCCAGCGCAACTGGTTTCCGATGTAACCCGCCCTTAGACAGTCCGCTCCGGGGAGACCAACCATGTCGCACATGGCCATCGACCGCCGTTTCGGCGACCTGATCGACGCCTATGCGCCGGTGAACCAGCTCGGCACCGGTTTCGGCTTTACCGAGGGGCCGATCTGGCATCCCGCGGGGCAGTACCTGCTGTTCTCCGACATGCCGGGCGACGTGCGGCGGAAATGGACCCCGGACGGACGCGTCGACGAGTACCAGCGGCCGTCCAACATGGGCAACGGCATGACCTACGACGCGGCGTTGAACCTGCTGGTCTGCGAGCATGCCACCAGTTCCGTCGCCCGCGTTGCGCCCGACGGATCGCGCGCGGTGCTGTGCTCGCATTTCGAGGGCAAGGAGCTGAATTCGCCGAACGATGTCTGCGTGCGCTCCGACGGATCGGTCTATTTCTCGGATCCGACCTTCGGGCGAATGGAGTATTTCGGGGTCCCGCGGCAGACCCAGCAGGGTTTCCAGGGAGTCTACATGCTGCGTCCCGGACACCGGCCCGGCGACGAGGCGATCCTGGTCTCGGACCGCTACATGTTCGCCCAGCCGAACGGGCTCTGCTTCTCGCCGGACGAGACCCTGCTCTACGTGAACGACACGGAGCAGACCAACATCCGGGTCTTCGAGGTCGCGCCGGACGGATCGCTTTCCGGCGGCCGCATCCTTGCGTCCGGCATCCGCGACAGCCTGAAACCGGGCGTGCCGGACGGCATGAAATGCGACATCAGGGGCAATGTCTGGGTCACCGCGCCGGGCGGCATCTGGGTCTACGCGCCGGACGGGATCCTGCTCGGCAAGCTCGAGGTTCCGGAACTGGTCGCCAATTTCCACTGGGGCGGCGAGGACTGGCAGACCCTGTTCATCTGCGCGACCCATTCGCTTTATTCCGTGCGCACACGTGTCCGGCCCCGGAACGAGCCCTTCATGTATCCACGCCGCGAGGCCGCGCCGCCCGCCCGTCCGGCCGCACGGTCCGCGGTCGAGACGGCGCCGGCCGAGTCGGCCGGCGGACGGCTCGCGATAAACCCGCAGCGCACCGCCCTGGTCATCCAGGACATGCAGAACGACGTCATCATGGACGGCGGCGCCTTCGCCGACAGCGGCGCGCCCGGCCATGCGCGGGAGCAGAATGTCGTCGCCAATGCCGCGCGCCTTGCCGAGGCCTGCCGGCGGGCGGGCATCCTCGTGCTTCATGTCTGGTTCGTCTGTGAGCCGGGGCATCCGGCCTTTGGCCAGAACGCCCCGCTGTTCCAGGGTGTGAAGGCCGCGAACGGGCTGGTGCGCGGCACCTGGGGCGTGGCGCCGGTGGCCGGCCTGGAGCCCCGGGGGGGCGATCTCGCGGTCGAGAAAATGACCATGAGCGCCTGGGAATCCGGCCGGCTGGAGACCTATCTGAGAGGCGCGGGGCGCGATACCATCATCAATACCGGCGCCTGGACAAACATGAGCGTGGAACACACGGCCCGGACCGGGGCCGACAAGGGCTACCGGATCATCCTGCCGGAGGATGCCTGTTCGACCATGAATGCCGACTGGCACCGCGCCGCGACCGACTACGCCTTGCAGAACGTGGCGACGGTCACCACGGTGGACGCGGTGATCGCGGCACTAGATTGAGCGCCTGATCCGCTTTCGGTTTTCTTGCATTTTCTTGATCTGCATCGAGGCAACAAAAAAACGGCTCACGCTTGGTTGCGTAAGCCGTTGATATATTTGGTTGCGGGGGCCCGCAACGTCTTTTGTTATAACTTGAGGTCGGTTTTGGGTTTTGCGCCCGGAAACGATGTCGAGGATGTTCATCACCTCGCCGCGTAAGGTGGCATTGACCTCGCCGCGCTTGTCGCCGGGCTCAAGCACCACTTCGTCTACCAGCGCGCGGAACGCCTCGGCCGCCTGATCGTGCAGTTCGGGATCGGCCAGAGCCTCGCTCAACTGCGTCACCTTGGCCTTGTAGATTTCGGCGACGTTGGGGTGGATGTCAGGAACGTCCTCGGGCGCCTGTTCCATGCGCGCCAGGATTTCCGCCTTCTGGCGTTCCAGCTCCTCCATCCGATCCTTCATGGCCGGCTGATACATGCCGTCCTCGATCGCCGCCATGATACCGGCGATGCCGCGTTCGATCTTCTCCAGCGCCTTTCGGTCGAACTCCACCTGCGCCCGGCGTTCACGGTTCTGACTATTGAGCGCTTCGGCATAGGCGCGCACGGCCTTGGCGACCCGGTCGGCCGAAACCAGCCGTTCGGTGAGGCCGGAGAGAATACGCTGCTCGATGTCATCGCGACGGATGGTATGGCCGTTGTCGCAGGTCCCCCGCCGATAGCGATTGAGACAGCCATACCGGTCGCGGGTGATGATGCCGTAATTGCCGCCGCAGCAGCCGCATTTAAGCAAGCCGGAGAACAGGAAGGCCGAGCGGCGCAGCTCGTTGACGTGTTTGGCACGATAGGCGCGCACGCCTTTGGTGACATTCTCGAACTGCTTGGAAATCTCCTCCTGCCGCCGCCGCGCTGCCTGCCAAAGGTCTTCGTCGACGATGCGCAGGTCCGGCACCTCGGTCCTGATCCATTCGGACTCCGGGTTGACGCGCGAGACGCGCTTTCCCGTCGCCGGGTTCTTGATGTAACGGAGCCGGTTCCAGACCAGCACACCGGCATAGAGCTCGTTGTTGACGATGCCGGTGCCGCGGCAGACATGGCCGCGAATGGTGGTGTCTCCCCAAGCCTTGCCATTGGGGCCGGGAATGCCATCACGGTTGAGATCGGCGGCGATAGCCTTGGGGCTTTTGCCGGCGGCGAATTCGCGAAAGATGCGGCGGACGATCTCGGCCTCGGCTTCGTTGATCTTCCGTTCGCCGCGCACCTGCTCGCCATCGCCGTTGAGACGTTTCACGACGTCATAGCCATAGCAGAGGCCGCCGCCCGCCTTTCCCTTCTCGACGCGGCCGCGCAGACCGCGATGGGTCTTGGCGGCGAGATCTTTCAGGAACAGGGCGTTCATCGTGCCCTTGAGACCGACATGCAGTTCGGAGATCTCGCCCTCGGCGAGCGTCACGAGCGTCACGCCGGCAAATTTGAAATGCTTGTAGAGGATGGCGACATCGGCCTGGTCGCGGCTGATACGGTCCAGCGCTTCCGCCAGCACGACCTCGAACTTGCCCGCCTGCGCGTCCTGCAAGAGCGCCTGGATGCCCGGCCGCAGGGTGACGCTGGCGCCCGAAATCGCGGCGTCCTTGTAGGCCCCCACCACCTTGAACTTCTCCCGCGCCGCCTGGTCCCGGCAAATGCGGAACTGGTCCTCGATGGAGGAAACGCTCTGATTGTCCGAGGAATAGCGGGCGTATAGCGCAACGCGGGTCATAAAACTTTCCTTTCTTTCAAGGGCGGATTTCACCCGTCCGGTTCCCGCCCCTCTTCCTTTGGCATTCGGGCCTCAAAACGCCCCACCGGGGCGTTTTGCCTGCCGCTGGCAGACCGTCCCTCATTGTCGTTGGCCGCCCGCTTCCGCCGTTCCTGCTCCCAGGCCCTGATGTGTTCGCGGGCAATATGGCGGCCGATGGCCCGCGCGATGGTATCCAGGTGCCGCTCCGCTTCTTGCGCCGCCCCATGCTCGGGGCCGTTATCGTTCGCCGGGGGCGGGTTAACCGCGGCCGCCAGGTCCTCCTTTTCCTTCATGGGTCGAACCTTTCCAATATGGGTGCATACCGGAAAAGGATCGCCCGAGGCGCGGATTACTCTTATGGCCCTTATGTACGCTCTTCTGACACTTCTGCCGTCCATCCCTCGGACGGCCGCCAATTCTGCGCGAACGACTTTCTCGATGCCGCCGCAATTGTCGGCGGCATGACGAACCTTGTGATCTCCTCGACGACACCGGCGAGGTCCGGCGGATCAATCAGCAGCGGCGTGCGCCGGACGAACGCATTCCAGCGCTCCATGGCGTCCATATCAGCGGCGAAGTCTTGTGATAGCGCCGGCGGCACCGTGTCCGGCAGTTCTGTCTTGCGGCGCGCGAACGTGGCCCGAATGGCCTGCGAGAGCGTCTGTCCGTCCAAAGCAAAGAGGCGGGCCATGGACAGCAGATCGTAATAGTCCTTCATCCGGCTGGTGCGGGTGCCGATATCGACGATCGCTTCGAGTTTCTCGGCAATGACCGTTTCGCGCGGATAGGTTTTGAGGCGCGGCGCCGGGGCATCGAGCAGCGCCGGATACTCCTGCTCCTCCAGGCTTGGCGTCACGGCGTCCCCGAAACCGATGTCGATCTGGATCGGCACACGTGCCGTGCCGATGAACGACAGCGCGCTGACCCGAACGCCGTCGTAGAGTTGCTCCGCGCGGATTGATTGGCCGCGCACCGAGTCGAGATCGAATACGACACCGTCATCGGCGACAGGCGTGCCCATGATGTCGCGGAACGCATCTCGTAGCGCATCCACGTCGGAATCACCGAAACCAAGCAGGTCGAGATCCTGCGTCGGGCGAATGATGTCCGTCGTCCAGACGACGAACAGCATGGCGCCTTTGAGCGCGAAGCGATCCCGCTGCGACGACGCGCTCAGGCGATAGAGCAAGCGTTCAAGCGCGTAGCGGGTCAGAACGAGGTTGTAGTCCAGGCGCAGTCGGACGGTAACCGTCCGGAGCCGGTCGCGCACCGATTGGGCGACGTTCTTGCGTTTATCCTTCATCGGCCACCGTCGCGTCGAGATAGGGCTTGAGAACCGACCAGATATGCAGATCCCTGGCATAGGCGGCGATCCGGTCGGGGTGCGCCTTGCGCCTGCGGATTCCATTGCGGAGCCCTTCGAGGGCGATGTCGATGCCGATCTCCTTGCGATAGCGGAAGCAGTCGACGATGGTCTTGGCCGGATCGAAGATCGGGGTTTCGACCTTGTCGATCACATGGCGTTCGACGCCGACCGACATGGCCTTTTCGCCAAACCGGATGGCCCGGACCGGTGGATAGCTGATGCGCGGCATCCGGTCCTTGCGCCCGATGGCGACCCAGACATGGGGTGGGGCTTGAAGCGTGAGTTCGTGGAACTGGAGAGCCGAGATTAGGCAGATCACCCCTTTCGGCACGGCCTTGGCCACCTCTGCAAGGCTGTGGGTCAGGGAGTAATCGGCCTCGGGAAGCTGATAGAGGCCGCGGCCGACACGCAGGACGGAGCCGTCTTCCGTCATCCGGGCCAGTGTCTGAAAATGGACCCCTGCCGCCTTCAGCTCCGACAGGCGCATGATGCCCTGCTCGCCAAGGAGTCTGACGGCTGCTTCTTTCTGAGATTCGGCGCGATGCGCAGACATGTGATGAGCTGTCGGCTATTCCATGTATATGCCGACTTTCTATCACATCCTGGCGTATTCGAAAAGCTCCTGTAACCGGCGCTCCCGCCAAGTCCGATTTCGAACGAGTTTCCAATTGATGGCTTGGAGCCATCAGAATTGGCAAAATTTGAAATCCCCATCCGACCGCCAGCCACCCCTTCGCTAAAATCGGGTGGAAATGGGTGGACAAATGGATGACGCTGGCGCATTCTCCAATCGGATGGAAACGGATGAAAATATGGATGTCGGGATCAACGCTGCCTCGCTCGAAGTCACCAACGAGATCCTGTCGCTGATTGCGGAGATCGACGAGTTCAAGGGGGCGTGGCGGGCGATCGGGCGGATCGCGCCCGAGCGGCTGACCAGCCTTCGCCGCGTCGCCACCATCGAAAGCATCGGCTCTTCGACCCGCATCGAGGGTGCGCGGCTGACCGATCGCGAGGTCGAGAAGCTGCTCTCCAACATCGAGATTAAATCCTTCGCCTCGCGCGACGAGCAGGAGGTGGCCGGTTACGCCGACGTGATGGAGACGATCTTCTCAAGCTGGGACGCCTTCGAGATCACGGAGAACTACATCAAGCAGCTCCATCGTGACCTCCTCCAGTATTCCCACAAGGACGAACGGCACCGGGGCGCTTACAAGGCCTTGCCGAACCATGTCGAGGCCTTCGATGCTAACGGCAAGAGCCTTGGCGTGGTCTTCCAGACCGCCTCGCCCTTCGACACGCCGCGCCTGATGACAGAGCTGATCGAGTGGACCCGGACGGCATTGGCCAAGCGCGACATTCATCCACTGTTGGTGATCGCCGTCTTTGTCGTCGTGTTCCTGGAAATCCACCCGTTCCAGGATGGGAACGGGCGTCTGTCCCGCATCCTGACCACGCTGATGCTGCTCAAGGCTGGGTACGCCTATGTGCCCTACAGCTCGATCGAGAGCATCATCGAACGGACGAAGGAGGCTTATTATCTGGCCCTGCGCCAAACCCAGGGGACCATCCGCACGGAGCGTCCCGACTGGCAGCCCTGGGTCGTCTATTTCCTCAAGGTGCTGAAGCGGCACAAGGATTACCTCGAGCGCAAGATCGAGCGCGAGCGGCTCATCCTGGGTGATCTCCCTGAGCTTTCGGTGCAAATCATGGAACTGGCCCGCGAGCATGGCCGCATCACCGTCGGCGACGCCGCCAAGGCCACCGGCGTCAGCCGGAACACCGTCAAGGACCATATTCGGGCGCTGCATGACGCCGGCCACCTCACGCGCCACGGCGCCGGCCGAGGGAGTTGGTATTCGCTGGCGTAATGCGACTGCTCGCCAAGGTTCGGGAAGAAGCCGCAAAAAGCACGATGATACGAATCCTCGGCACATGCGCTTATGGTCCGAGGATTCGTAACAATCTCCCCTGCAGGAAGGCTCGCCTTGCCTTCGGAGGCATCCACCGGACCGCGAAGAGCGCGACTTTCGAATTCATGGGCAAAAGCAATCGTCGTCCGAAGTCTTTTGCGAACGATTTCGGAGGCGAACAAATCGGAGCGGCTCATCCCTCCCGCCGCCTGTTCCAGACGAGCTGCGCCCGGTCCCCCTCCTCGGAGGGGAACAAGGCGGCGGTGAAGGGCTCGGAAAGGCTCGGGTCGTCGAGACGGACGCGGAGATAGTATTTCGGATTGTCGCCCGCCGTCCGGGCATCCCAGGCGTCACCGATGCGGGCGTTGCCGACGAGGACGCGGAATGCCGGGGCGTTGTCATGGGTCCGATCGTCATTGGGGACGAGCCGGACCTTGGCGTCGATGGTGAGGGTGCGGATGGAGCCGGTCCAGCCGCCGTCATTGGACAAAGTGAAGGCGCCGATTTGCATGGGTCACTCCTGGAGTTGCGATGTGGATGAGACAGCGGGCGACGCCGCTTCGCTATCGCCCGCGCGGGGTGAGCGGGTACGGCGGGCTGGTTTGTCGGTGTCCGTATCCGGCAACCCCTCCTTGCGCGCCTTGGCGAAGGCGCGGTCGCTGTCGAGGAAGGCCTCCAGCATGAAGGGAATGAGCTCGGCGACGGATTCGGCCTCGCCATAGGTGGCGCGGTAGAGGGTCGCGTAATCCCGGAGCGCCAGGTTCAGCTCGGCGCCGACGGTGACGGTGATCTTCGCCGGCGTGCGGTCGGGCAGTTTTCCGAGTTTCAGATTGGCCATGATCGATCCTCCTCCTTCGCTAAAGCTTCGGTGGACAGGTTTCAGCCCTGGTAGCGGCGCAATACGAGATCCCTGTGGACGATGACCCTGAGCGGCCAGCCGGGACGGACAGTGATGGTCGGCTGGATGTTTAGGTTCTTCTCGGTGATGCGCTGGCCGGCCCGGTTGACGTTCTGCTGGGTGGACTCGCGGATTGCCCGGACCAGATCGCTCTCGTCGCTGCCCAGGCTCAGCTCCGTGCCGACGCCGAGCAGGGTGGCGAGCGCGATGCCCTTGATGAGGCGCCAGGTGTGGTAGTCGACCTCGTCCTCGAGCCCGGCATAGCCGGCGGTGTCCGTGGCGGGCAGATTGTCGATCTCGATGGAGGAGCCGTCGGGCAGAATGATGCGCTGCCAGACAAGCAGCGCACGGGACTGACCGAAGGCGATCACGCTGTCATAGGTGCCGATCAGGCGAGAGCCCTGCGGGATGAGCAGCGCGCGGCCGGTCACCGTGTCGTAGACGTTCTCCGTGACTTGGGCGACGACGAGGCCCGGCAGGTCGGAATTGATCCCGGTGATCAGGCTAGCGGCAATCACACTGCCGGCCATCACCTGATAGGGCGAGACCGGCGTTTGCAGGGCGTGCGGGTTATAAATACCGCCGGTGTCGCGCTGACTGAGGAAGTCGAGCTTGCGCTGCTGGTTGTTCTGGTCGCGCTCGGGATCGAGCGAGAGCCGATCCTCCGGCGATGCCACTGTGGCGAGATGCGTTCGCACTTCCTGCCCTTCATCAATCGCATTCGAGGTGCCTTGGCGATTCTCGATCCGAAAGAAGACGCCGGCCTCCTTCGCCTGGATGGCCTGCTGGGCGAGGCGCTGCTCCTCGGCCGACAATTCTGTCGCTCCCGGTGCAATCCCGAGCTGCCGCTGGCGCTCGAGGATCGGCCGTCCGAGGTCCCCCGGCAGCGGTGGCCCCAATTCAGGTGTCTGGGGACGGACCTGCGAGTAATCCCCTGGTAGGGCAGCAAGGCCATCCGGGGTCGGCTTGCGCTCGGTGTTGTAGAGCTCCTCGGCTTGGTCACGGATGCGCAAGTCCGGGCCTTGCAACGCTATCATGGTCACGCCGAGGATGGCGCCGGAGCCGAGCGCGGCCACGCCGATGACAAGACCGCGCCTGAAGCGGACGACACGGCGGGGCGCGGCGCGCAGGTCCAGCTTGCCGGGATCGCGCTTGGACGAACCGGCAGGTTTTGGCGTGGGTGCAGCGGGATCCGTCATAGCCCCTCCTCCTACCGGTCCGTGCGCGAAAACAGCGCGGTGCGCCGTGGCGTCCCGTCGGTCCGGGAAATCCGCACGACCTGCTGCGGCTTGGCGCCGAGGCGGAGCTCGGCGGCGGCGAAGAGACGATCGACGATGTAGTAGTTGCCGCGCATGCGATAGTTGACGAGCTGGTTGCCGCCGTCGGCGCCGACGACGAAGAGCGGCGGCGCCTCGCCCTGGTCGATGCGGCGGGGGAATTCGATATAGACCTTGTGGCCGTCATCGAAGGCTCGCAGCGGCTTCCAGGGCGGATTGTCGCCGGTGATCGCGTAGCGGAAGCGGATATTCTCCAACGCCACGTTTGACGCGACCGGCAGCGCCGCCTCGGCCGCCGCGTTCTGTCGGCGCAGGGCGAGAATCTGATCCGACGGATAGGTCCAGGAGATCGCGGCCATGGCGGTCTTCTCGGTGCTTTCGATCTGGAGGTGATAGGCGCGCCGGTCGGTGGTGATGACGAGATTGGTCTTGAGGCCCGGCGCGAAGGGCTTGACCAGCACATGGGTGCGCTCGCTGTCGCCCGTGCCGCTCACCGTATCGCCGATGACCCAGCGCACGGTGTCGCCGGCGGACACCGAGGTCAGCTTTTCGCCCGGCTGCAGGGCGATGTCGCTCACCCGCTCCGGCGCCGCATAGAGGCGGTAGAGCGCCCCTTCCGTATAGGGATAGACCTGGATGGCGTTGACATAGCCGTATTTCGTCGGCTCCTGCGTCGCCGCCTTGTTAGCGTCCTCGACCCGCTCGGTGGGGGGCCGTTTGTCCTCGGTCACCTCGCCGGGTTCCGGCTGAAGCTGGCCGGGCAGCGCCAGCACCTTCGGCACCTCGACGATCTTCACCGGCTTGGCCGGTTCCTTGTCGATGATGGCCGGCTTGAAGTCGTCGGAGTCGTAGCTGATCGCCGGCGGCAAAGGCTTTGTGGCGCAGGCGGACAAAGCCAGCGCCGAAATGGCTATGACGAACAGACTTCTCATTCTACGGACTCCTTGGGCAATGAAGGCGCGGCGGCGTCGAGCTCGCGCGACCAGTCGATGGCATTGACGAAGACGCCGAGGGGGTTTTTGCGGAGTTGATCGGCGGTGCGCGGGGTCTGGATCACGACCGTCAGGATCGCGGTCCAGCGTTCGGTTCGGGCCAGGCTGCCGCGCTCGAAGACCTGCTCGGTCCACTTGACCTGGAAGGAGGCGTCGGAGGCCCGCACAACGCTCGTCACCTGGACCGAGACGCTGCGGGTGCCGATGGCGCTGAAGGGATCATTCTTCTTGGCGTGCTCGTTCAGGAACAGCGCCGCGCGGTCGGTGGCAAAATCGTAGGCGGTCAGCCAGTTCTGGCGCACCAGAACCGGATCGGTGGAAACCGAGCGCACGTTCATTATGAAGCGTGCGAGGTGCCAGGCGATCTGCGCGTCGGCCGGCCGGTAGTTCTGGATCGCTGGTGCGACGGCGCGGGCTTCGCCAAACTTGTCGACCTCGACCACGTAGGGCGTGACGCGGCTTTGCAGCGACTGCCAGAGCAAACCGCCGGATAGACCGACTGAAAGCGCCAGGCAGCCGAAGGCCATGAGCCGCCAGTTTCTCGCCTGGACACGGGACGCGCCGATGCGCTCGTCCCAGAGCTGCGCAGCCTTCTGATAGGGAGTAACGGGCTCTGGCGTCGTGCCATATCGCTGGATCGGTCGCTTGAACAGCATGGGTCAGTCGTCCTTGTCGTTGAGAGAGGGATTGGCGCCGTTGCCGGGCCGGTCACCGTCCTTGATGGCTTGGGTGGCGGTCTGCCGATGGGCGCGCGACGCCTGTTCGGAGCGCAGGCGATTTGCCCACTCGGGCGCGGTGTTGGCGGGCACGGAACCGGAGGGGGCGCTCGCCGATGCGGCGTTTGCCTCCGACATGGAGGCGGTCGGCGTGCCGCCGGTCGCCGTCCAGGCGCCACGGCGTCCGGCATCGGCGCTTTGTGTCAGAGAGGAAGTGGCGCGACCCGCGACTTGGCGCGCGGCGTTTGTGGCGGCTCCGCCAGCGGCGCGCGCCATGCCACCGATGCCGGCCGCAACGCCTGACATGCCGGACGTCCCGGAGGTCGCCTGTCCCAGTTGGTAGGCGGAAGAAGCGGCAGACCCCATCGCCGTGCCCGCGCGGATGGCGGCAAGACCGCCGCCAGCGGCCATGCGCGCGCCGGCAAGCGCCGCCCCGCCGGCGAGCATGGTCGCGCCCACCGCAGCACCCGTCGCGCCGAGGGCGGCACCGGCGCCGAGCTGCGGTGCTCCGGATACAAGACCCGAAGCGATGCCGGGGCCGAAGATGCCGAGACCGAGCAGCGCCAGGGCGCCCAGCACCTGCGACATGGCGGCGGCAAGGTCTGGTTCCTGACCCTGAAGGCCGTTGGTGAAGGAAGCGAACAGCGTCGAGCCGATGCCGACGATGACGGCGAGCACCATCACCTTGATGCCGGAGGAAATCACGTTGCCGAGAACCCGTTCGGCGAGGAACGACGTCTTGTTCCAGAGCGCGAAGGGCACCAGGACGAAACCGGCGAGCGTCGTCAGTTTGAACTCGAGCACCGTGATGAAGAGCTGGATCGCCAGAATGAAGAAGGCGATGAGGACCAGGAACCAGGCCAGCAGCAGGACGAAGACGGTGAGTGCGTTGCCGAAGATTTCCGGAAAGCCGACGAGATTGCCGACCTGATCGATGAGCGGATACGCCGCCTCATAACCGGTGGCGGCGATCTTGCCAGGTTTGAGCAGATCGTCGGCGGCGAGCGTACCGGGCGCGGCCTGGATGCCGAGACCGGAGAAGGATTTGTAGATGATCTCGGCAAGGTTCTGGAAGTTGTTGAGGATCAGCGCGAAGACGCCGACATAGAGCACCTTCCGGATCAGGCGCCCGATGATGTTGTCCTCGCCGCCCAGAGCCCAGAACAGCCCGGCGAGCGTGATGTCGATGCCGATCAGGATGGTGGTGAGGAAGGCGACGTCGCCCGACAGGAGTCCGAAGCCGCTGTCGATGTAGCGGCTGAAGGTCTCCATGAACCGGTCGATAATGCCGAGATCGTTCATCGCGCGCCGCCTCCCCGTCCGTCAGTTCCCGGAATAGGCGGAGCCGGACCCGAGGAACCTGCGCGTGGTCTCGCGCGCCGCTTCCTCCGCCTGCGCCTTGCGTGCGGCGTCTTCGGCCTCGGCCCGGTAATGGGCGGCCATCAGCGTCTGGATCTGCATCTGCTGCTTGGCCGAGAGCGCCGTGAGCTGATTGGCGGCCTGCTGCGCCTGCAGCGCCCCGACGGCGCCCTGGCTCCGATTGACGAGATCGGTGAGCAGCCCTTCGTCGGCGCGCACGTTCTCGACGATCTGCGACTGCACGCGCATGGTCTGGCGAAAGGCGTTCATGGCATTCCGCCAGCGCTCGCGCGCGGCAGCGGCCATATCGTTCACACCGATAGAAGCATCGTAGCTATCGGGATATTGCTGCCGCCACTGGCCTTCGAGCTGCGTCAGGTCGAAGCTCAGGCCGTCCGCCTGCATCATCAGCCCGTCGATGCGGTTCAGCGCCCCCTGGAGTTGTCCGAGCGAGGAGAAGTCGAGCCGCTGAAGGTTCTTTGCCATGTTCTGCAACATGACCGCCTGGTTCTGGAGCTGCTGGATCTGGTTGTTGATCTGCTCCAGCGCGCGCGCCGCCTGCAGGACATTCTGACCGTAGTTGGTGGCATCGAAGACCGGCCAGGCGGCATGGCCCGCCTGGGGCAAGCCGATAGCGAGAGATGCAGCGACGAGCGCCGCGAGAGACATGCGTTTCATGGAGTGTGCTCCTTTCGTGTGTCGGCAAGCTGGTTGATGAGGTCGGAGGCCCAGCCGAGCCCGCGGGCGCTCAGGAACTCGGCCGCGAAGGCCTCCCGGCCGTGCTCGGCCAGGATCGTGTCGATGAGGGTCTGGGAGGCCGGGTCAGCGGCGCCGCAGAGCGCCAGCGCCACAGGACCGAGGCCCAGTTCGAACAGCCGGTTGCCGCGGCGCGATTGCAGGTAGTAGTGCCGTTTCGGCGTTGCCTGCGCGATCAGTTCGATCTGCCGGTCGTTGAGACCGAAGCGCTCATAAGCCGCCCGTGCCTGCGGCTCGATGGCCCGGTCGTTGGGAAGGAGAATGCGCTGCGGGCAGGACTCGATGATGGCGGGCGCGATGGAGCTATCGGCCACGTCCGCCAGCGACTGCGTCGCGAAGATCACCGACACGTTCTTCTTGCGCAGGACCTTCAGCCATTCGCGGATGCGGGCGGCGAAGAGCGGGTTGTCGAGATAGACCCAGGCCTCGTCGAGGATGAGCAGCGTCGGCCGCCCGTCGAAACGCTCCTCAAGCCGATGGAACAGATAAGTGAGCACCGGCAGGACGACGCCGGCCTCATGCATCAGCTCCTCGGTCTCGAAGCACTGGACGTCGGAGAGCGCCAGCCGATCGTCGGCGGCGTCGAGCAGCCGGCCGAAGGGGCCGTCGAGCGTATAGGGCTGGAGCGCGGCCTTGAGGGCGTTCGCCTGGACGAGGACAGACAGGCCGGTGAGCGTGCGCTCCTCGGCCGGCGCGGTGGCGAGGTTGCCCAGCGCCGACCAGACGGCCTCCTTCACTTCCGGGGTAACGGTGACATGCTCATGAGCGAGCAGCGCGCCGATCCATTCCGCAGCCCAGCTTCGCGTCGCGGGATCGTCGATGTCGCGGAGCGGCTGGAAGGCGAGCGCGTTCGTGATGTCATCAGGGGCCGCACCCAGCGCATGATGCTCCCCACCCATGGCGAGCACGGCGGCGCGCGCCGAATTGCCCTTATCGAAGATGTAGACCTGAGAGCCGGCATAGCGCCGGAATTGCAGTGCGATCAGCGACAAGAGCACCGACTTGCCGGCGCCGGTCGGTCCGACGATCAGCATGTGGCCGACGTCGCCGACATGGGTGGAGAGGCGGAACGGCGTCGAGCCGGAGGTTTCCGCATGGAGAAGCGGCGGGCCGTCGAGATGGGCGTTGCGCACCGGGCCGGCCCAAACCGCCGACAGCGGCATGAGATGGGCGAGGTTCAGTGTGTGGACGAGCGGCTGCCGGACATTGGCGTAGACATGGCCCGGCAGTGAACCGAGCCAGGCTTCGACGGCATTCGCCGTTTCCCGAATGCAGGTGAAGCCGAGGCCGTTGACGATGCGCTCGACGGCGCGGACCTTTTCCTCCGCGGCCTCGCGGTCCTCGTCCCAGACGGTGATGCTCGTCGTCAGATAACCGAATCCGACATGATCACCGCCGAGCGCCTGCAAAGCGGCGTCTGCATCGAGCGCCTTGTTGTCGGCGTCGCTATCGATGAGTAGCGCAGGCTCGTTGGTCAGCACCTCGCGCAGGATGGCGGTGATCGACTTGCGTTTGGCGAACCACTGCCGGCGCAGCCGGGTGAGCACCTTCGTCGCCGCGGTCTTGTCGAGGGGCAAGAAGCGTGTGCCCCAGCGATAGGCAAAATCCTGATGGTTCAGTGCATCGAGGATGCCGGGGCGGGTCGCGTTCGGAAAGCCGAGGATCGTCAGCGTCCGCAAATGCCAGTCGCCGAGCATCGGCTCCAGGCCGCCGGTCAAGGGCGTGTCGACCAGCACACCGTCGAGATACATCGGCGTTTCGGGCACGGCGACGGGATGGCGCTTCGTCGAAATGACCCCGTGCAGAAAGGTCAGCGTCTCGGCATCGTCGAGCGCACGGATCTCGGGCAGAAAACCGGACAGGAGATCGAGCACTCGCTCGGTCTCATCCCGGAACCGGGCCAGTTCCTGCCGCCAGTTCCGGGCGCCGCCGTCCCCTTCCCCCTTCCGGCCGGAATCCAGCAGCGCATTCTCGGTGCGCGCCTGTGCGTCCGGCGGCGACATATAGAGAAGAGTGAGGTGATAGCGGCTTTCGAAATGCCGGCCCTGTCTGCCTTCCTCGAAGGCCGCCCGGCGTTCCTCATCGACGAGCCATGAGGCCGCATCCGGGAAGTTGGACTGCGGATAATCCTGCGCCTCAAGCCGCTTCGCCTCGAAGAACAGCGCCCAGCCGGAGCCGAGGCGCTTCAGCCCATTGTTGGCGCGTGCGCAAAGACCGACCAGTTCGGCCTCCGTCGCACTTTCGAGATCGGGGCCGCGAAAGCGGAAGGTGCGCTGGAAACTGCCGTCCTTATTGAGGACGATGCCGGGCGCGATCAGTGCCGCCCAGGGCAGCAGATCGGCAAGCCGGTCGGCTCGATTGCGATATTCGGCCAGGTTCAGCATCGCCACCACCCCGTTTGACGCAGGTGGCGGGCGAGCGCGGGCAGGAAGTCCGGATCGCGCCGGGCCGCAAACACCGCCAGGGTATGCCCGGCGACGAACAGGCCGAGCCCGGCAATCCACTGCTGGAGGCCGAGGCCGATGGCGGCCGCGAGCGTGCCGTTGAGGATGGCGACGGCGCGCGGCGCGCCGCCGAGCAGGATCGGCTCGGTCAGCGCGCGATGGACGGGGATTTCGAAGCCTTCGATGTGGCGAGCAGCATCCATCAGACGAGCGCCCCGCCACCGAAGGAGAAGAAGGAGAGGAAGAAGCTCGACGCCGCGAAGGCGATGGACAGGCCGAAGACGATCTGGATCAGCCGCCGGAAACCGCCCGAGGTTTCACCGAAGGCGAGCGTCAGACCGGTGATAATGATGATGATCACCGCGACGATCTTGGCCACCGGCCCCTGAACCGATTCCAGGATACGCTGGAGCGGTTCTTCCCACGGCATGCCGGAGCCCGCCGCATAGGCCGGGGCCGTGAGCAGAAACGTGAGGGCGGTAGCCGACAGAAATCGGAGCTTTTTGCGCATGAGATGTCCTTTCACGAGAGCGATTGCAGTTGGGGCAGGGAAAGCGTGGTCACCGCGTAATCGCCGTTGGCGTCGAGGCCGGTGACTTCGGCGATGGTCTCGATGCGGCGGGATGAGCCGCGCCCGGCGATGAACACGACAAGATCGATCGCCTCGGCGATCAGGCGACGCGGGACGACGCTGACGCTCTCCTGGACGAGCTGCTCGATCCGGTAGAGGGCAGCATGGGCGGAATTGGCATGCACGGTGGCGATGCCACCCGGATGGCCGGTGTTCCAGGCCTTGAGCATGTCGAGCGCCTCGGCGCCCCGCACCTCGCCGACGACGATGCGGTCGGGGCGCAGGCGCAGGGTCGAGCGGACGAGATCGGCCAGAGATACGACACCCCGCCGCGTGCGCAACGCCACACAATCCCTCGCCGCGCATTGCAACTCGCGGGTATCCTCGATGAGGATGACCCGTTCGTCGCAGTCGGCGATCTCGGCAAGCAAGGCATTGGCAAGCGTGGTCTTCCCCGAGGAGGTTCCGCCGGCGACCAGGATGTTCCTCCGCTCCCGCACCGCTTGGCGGAGGGCATCGGCCTGGATCGGCACCATGATCTGGGCACGGACGTAGTCGGCGAGAGTGAAGATCTTCGCGGCGGGCTTGCGGATGGCGAAGCACGGCGCCAATGCGACCGGCGGCAGCACGCCCTCGAAGCGCTCGCCTGACGGCAGCTCGGCGCTGACAATAGGATTGTCTGCATGCACCTCTGCGCGGACATGGGAGGCGACCAGGCGAATGATCCGCTCGGATTCGGACGGGTGAACACGCAGGCCGGCGTCGCTCCTCCCCTCACCGAGCCGGTCGATCCAGAGCCTGCCGTCGGGGTTGATCATCACCTCGATCACGGTGGGGTCACCGAGGGCCTCGTTGATCGCCGGTCCCATTGCTGTCTTGAGCATGGCGCGGCGGCGTTCTTCGGCGGTTGTGCTCATGGCCGGCCCTCCGCATGGCTCCGGGCGTTCGTCCCTTCGAAACGTCCACCGGACGTTTCGATCCGCCCGTCGGCGGACTGCTCCTCACCCTCCCCCTCCCTGGGGCCGAGCGAGCGCTTGCCGGCCGCGATCTGGCGGCCGACCTGCTCGACGAATTTCTGGTAGCGTTCCTGCGCGACCGCCTGCGTCGCCTTGTCCGGGATCGGCGTGTGCGCGTTGAAGGTGAGGTAGAGCCGCACGAAGAAGGCGAGGCTCTCGGTCAGGACGTCGATATCGCGCCGGATGAGGTTATTCTCGCGCGTCAGCCGGTCGAGACGGATCCTCAGCACCTCATCGAGCGCATGAGCGCCGCGGTGCCGGATGTAATGGCGGATCGCATCGGTGATGATCGCGGATTTGGACGCGCCGGGCTTGGCCGCCAGCGCTTCGAGCTCGGCGCTCGTCTCCTCGTCGATGTAGATGTTGTGGCGCGGCTTCATGCAGTCTTGCCCTGACAGTCTTGAAAAAGTCAGGACAAGGATCGCCGGATGCACCGGAAACTCTTACGGCCTTTATGTACGACGGAACGCGACGACGCGCGGGAGATGCGGCTTGAGCGCGTTGGGTATACTGGGTCGCTTCTAACGCGTGCCTTTTTCCTATGACTCCAGCACAGTTCAGCTCTTAGCTGGCGGGCCGTACTGCAGGACCTTGACCTTCTCCAGCGTCACCAGGCCGCTCGTCATCAGGCTGTCCAAGGTCGGCAGAAAGGCGTTGATCTTCTCCTCGCTGTCGACGATCTCGATGACCAGAGGCAGGTCCTCGGACAGCCGCAGGATCTTCGTCGTGTGCAGCCGGCTCGAGTGGCCGAACCCCATGGCGCCGCGCAGCACGGTGGCGCCGGCCAGGTGCAGCTCTCGCGCCTTCAGGACAATCGCCTCGTACAATGGGCGGTTGCCGTCGCGATCATCCTCGCCGATGAAAACGCGAAGCAGAACCGCCTCCTTGGGAATTTCCATAATCATGCTCCTCCTAATTTGTTGATACGCGTCGCCAATGCGTGGCCGAACCAGGCTGCGGCAAGCCAAGTGACGAGCGACAAGCCCACATAGACCGCAGCCATCCAATAGAGCCCCTCTACGGCGAAACGCAGGGTCTCCAGGCTGAACACCGAGAAGGTGGTGAAGCCGCCGCAGATGCCGGTCATCACGAAATGGCGCTGTCGCGCGCCGACGAAGAGCCGTCCATCCGGTGCCGACAGAGTCGCGTAGAAGCCGATGATGAACGAGCCCGCGACGTTGGCGGCCAGTGTTCCCCAGGGAAAGCCGGGGCCGGCAAGCTCGATCGCCGCCAGGGAGACCAGCGCCCGGGCGACACCGCCGATCGCGGTGCCCAGCGCCACCGCCAGATACAGCAGCAGGCCGTCGCGCAGCGCCCGCCAACGAGGGCGCCTTGTTGGCGCCGCCGTCACGGGCCGCTTCCTCCGGTCAGTTCAAGGGCCGCCGCCATCCCCAGCGCCGCGGCGGTGAGGCAAAGGGCGAGAGACAGCGCGATGTTGCCAGCCGCCCGGAACCACTCTCCCTCGCGTGCAAGGGCGAGCGTCTGAAGGCTGAAAGACGAGACCGTGGTGTAACTGCCGAGGAAGCCGGTGACCGCGATGGGCCAGGCCTCGGGAAGGGTCAGCACCCCCTGGCGCCGGGCCAAGGCCGCCAACACGCCGATGGCGAAAGCGCCGCTGACGTTGACGATCATGGTGCCCCACGGAAAGGTCTCGCCGAAAGCGCGCGCCACCAGGCCCGACACGAAGAAGCGTGCGAGACCGCCCAACGCACTTCCGGCCGCCACCCAGGCAGCCAGCCAGACGATCTCCAGCATTATGCGGAATCCCGCTGGTTCTCCGGCCCCGGATCGGTCGCACGCAAGGCGGCTCGCCACACGGCTGCGAGCAGGACGAGAAGGCATCCGACCAGCAGGACACCGCCACCGATGAGGGGTTCGACACGACCAATCTCGATCAAAAGCGCAGTGCCGGCGACTACCGCAAGAATGGCGGCCGAGAGTCTGGCGTCGCCGATGAACATACCGACGAGCTCGGCGAGAACATCTTTGAGAATGGTCATTTCACCGCCTCCGCGAAGGGGCGCCGAGCGATCGATGCCGCCAGCAGGCCGGTGCCCAAGAAAAGGATGGCAAAGACGAAGAGGGCGAGGTCGTGCCCGGGCCATTCAATGCCGAGGCCTTCGCCCGTCCAGAACACACCGAAGGCAGAGAGCATGACCCCGACGCCGAACTTCAGCGTGTTCTCGGGAACGCGTGAGAGCGGGCGGTGAACAATGGCACCGACCAGGAGGACGAGCGCGCAGGCGGCCAGCGCGCCGAGGCTGGCCGGCCCGAGAAGGCCGCGCCCGGCACCGACCGCGATGACGATGAAGACGACCTCAAGGCCTTCCAGGAGCACCGCCTTGAAGGCGGTGATCCCGGCGATCCAGTCAACCGACGTGCTGCGGCGCCTCGCCTCTTCGCCGAGGTGGGCGGTCTCGGCAGCGAAGATCGCGTCCTCGTCATGCAGGGGGATGACGCCGGCCGCCCTCAGCGCCGCCTTGCGCAGCCAGCCGATGCCGAAGAGCAGCAGCAGGATACCTACCACGAGCTGCAGCAGATGCAGCGGAACGCGATCGAGCAAAGGGCCGAGCGCCAGGACGATGGCGCCAAGGACGGCGAGCGCGCCGGCGGTGCCGAGCGCGGCGGGCCGCCAGCCACGCAGGGTGGCCACGGCGAGGACGATGGTGAAAGCCTCGACGACCTCGACGAGGGAGGCGAGGAAGGCCGCGCTGATGGCCGGCGCGGCGGTGGACCAGGTAAACATCCGTTACTCCTTCCCATTTCAAGTTCCGATCAGGCCGGACAACCGGGAAGCAGTACGGGCAAAAAGCTCCTACCTGCGTCCCAGGACGCCCGGTAGGAGTCATCAGCCTCTTCGGCGGTTATCGGGGGAACCCCATCCCCATCGTCAGCGGGCTTGCCGTGCCGTCTTTCTCTCCCTCAGCCGTTTTCTTCGTGCGCCTCGAAGACGCGCTTGGCATAGGCGTCGAGCACGGCTTCGCAGCCCTTGAGGCGCTCCTCCGCCTCGGCGGCCCGGGAAGCACCGTAGAAGTCCAGCTTGCGGATCTTGGCCAGCCAGCCCTGCAGCTTCTTCAGGTCGACGTCGTTCTCCTCCAGCTCCGCGTAGGTGAAGTGATTGGCATCCACCTCCTTGGCGACTTCGCGTTCAAAGTCGTCGCATTTGTCGATGAACTCCTCGTAGGCGTCGTCGCGGTCGGCCTTGAAGCGGGCGATGACCTTTTCCTCCTGGCCGCGGTCGAGGGCGATCGTCTCCAGGATCACGCACTCCCCCTTGGCCTCGGCCACATCGTTCTCCAGCATCTTCAGGCGCCGCACATGGTCGTCCGTCTTGGGCAGCAGGCAGACCCCGTTCTGCAGGTAGACCGCGCCCATGCCCTTCAGCCGCCGCCAGATCGCGATCCGTCGTGCCGCGGGTTCCGGCGGCACTTTGTAGGTGAGCAGCAGCCAAGCAATCTCAGGCATAGATACATGAATAATGTAACAGCCGTAACAAATCAAATGAAAATTTCGTTCACGCTTTCTGTTGTCGGGCCACGGTGCCTCGGATGGCGATGGACGTGGAGATTGAACCGGAGCCCGCAAGACGATAGCGAACCAGCGGCAGTCGGCACCAGAAATGGGCGCGAGGTGGCATTCAGTTGCAACGACCTGCGTCATCGGCTTTTGGGGTCAAGCGCAGACAGCCCGCGCTCGCCGCCAAAGGTCCAGCCTCGGTCGTGACGCGATCTCAACTGCTGATGTGGCTGGGCATTCCCTGTCACCACGGGAGAGACTGCGTTGCCCGAGGCAAGGCTCCCTGCGCCCGGAAGCGACGAGCGGGTCGCCCGTTCTCAGAATCCTTCGAGGATGTCTTTCTCCGGCCCCATCGCTTCGTTTACGCCATAGACGCGCGCCGGCTTCGACAGCCGATCCAGGGCGCGCTTGTCGGCGACGACATCCGACTCATCCGCATCGAGCCCCGGAAGATCCGGCTGCCCCGGCTCGACGGGCTTCGCGATCTGTTCCTCCGCCAAGCCCGGATGGCGCTGCTGCTGAAGCCCGCCTTCCTCGCCAAGGGAACTGCGCCTGGCGCCGTCCTCGTCGGAAGGCAGCAGGCGCTCGTCGGTATCGCGCACCTGGCCGCTCCAATCGTCGGGGCGCGGTGCGGGCTTGTCTTCGTAACCGTCTTCGAAAAGGTGTGGGGCCGGCAGAACACGCTGCGTGAAGTTCCGATCTTCGTAATAGCGGAGCTTCCTCGCCCGGATCGGCGGCAAGCCGGAGACAAGCACCAGCTCGTCCGAGGGCGGCAGTTGCATCACCTCGCCAGGTGTCAGCAGCGGCCGCGCCGTCTCCTGCCGGCTGACCATGACATGCGACAGCCACGGCGCCAGCCGGTGGCCGGCATAGTTGCGCTGCGCCCTGAGTTCCGTCGCCGTGCCGAGAGCATCAGAGATGCGCTTCGCCGTCCGCTCGTCGTTTGACGAAAAGGCAATGCGCACATGGCAGTTGTCGAGAATGGCGTTGTTCTCGCCATACGCCTTGGATATCTGATTGAGCGACTGCGCGATGAGATAGGCGCGGATGCCGTAGCCGGCCATGAAGGCGAGCGCCGTCTCGAAGAAATCGAGCCGCCCCAGTGCCGGGAACTCGTCGAGCATCATTATGAGCTGATGCCTGCGGGTCTTCTTCGGGTCTCCTTCCAGCCGCTCGGTCAACCGCCGCCCGATCTGGTTCAACACCAGTCGCACCAACGGCTTGGTGCGCGAGATGTCGGATGGCGGAATGACCAGATAGAGCGAGACCGGGTGTTCCGCATCCATGAGATCGGCAATGCGCCAGTCGCAGGCCGACGTGGTCGCCGCGACAGTCGGGTCGCGATAGAGGCCGAGGAAGGACATGGCGGTGGAGAGCACGCCCGAGCGCTCGTTCTCCGACTTGTTCAGCACCTCCCGCGCGGCCGAGGCCACGACCGGATGGACCTTCGGATTCTCCGGCGTGCCGAGATGGTTTGTGGCCATCATGCGCCGCAGCGTCGCCGCGAAGGACCGGCGTGGATCGGAGAGGAAGGTGGCGACACGCGCCAGCGTCTTCTCCTCCTCGGCGTACAGCACGTGCAGGATGGCACCGACCAGCAAGGCGTGGCTGGTCTTTTCCCAATGGTTCCGGCGTTCGAGCGCGCCCTCGGGATCGACCAGAATATCGGCGATGTTCTGGACGTCGCGCACCTCGTCCGGCCCCTTGCGCACCTCCAGCAACGGATTGTAGCGGGCCGAGCGCGGATCGGTCGGGTTGAACAAGAGGCAGTGCGAGAACTTCGAGCGCCAACCGGCGGTCAACTGCCAGTTTTCGCCCTTGATGTCGTGGATCACCGCCGAGCCGGTCCAGGTGAGCAGCGTCGGCACGACGAGGCCGACGCCCTTGCCGGATCGAGTCGGCGCGAAGGCCATGACATGCTCCGGTCCGTCATGGCGCAGGTATTGGTCCTTCAGCTGGCCGAGAAACACGCCCGCCGGACGAAACAATCCCGCTTTCTCGATCTCCCCCTTCACGGCCCAGCGCGACGACCCATAAGTGGTGACGAGCCGGCTCTGCCGTGCCCGCCACAACGAGCCGATAATCGCCGCCGCACAGCCCATGAAGCCGCTGCCCGCCGCCAGCATCCCGGCTTTGTCGAACACCTCCGGAGCATAGGCCTCGTAGTGGTACCACCACTCGAAAAGCTTCCACGGCTCATAGACCGGCCAGCCGATGAGAACGAACCAAGGGCTGCCGAGCTGCGCCTGATAGCCCAGCATGTCCGCGCACCACTGTGTCGCCGTCCACACGCCCAGAATGACGATGGCGAAGACGACAGCGATCTGGCCGATCAGTAGTTTGGTGGGGGTCATGGGCGTCGTTCCGCTGCTTGAGGCACACAGAACGAGAGTCGCCTGCAACGCCGGAAACGCTTATGGCCTTTATATACGACGATCTGCGTTCAATACGGCGTTAGAACTATATCTGTCAGACGTCAGGGTCGAGCGCTCACACCAATGCGTCAAGCGCCGCAATGTCGCGACGGATCTGGCCGATCGGCAACCTGCATGAATCTGATCGCGGCCTCGTGAACCGCGATGCCGTAGGACAGTACCCAACGCATCGCCTCGCTCTCGCAAGCGTCCAGCGCGCTGCGCAGTTGTTCCAAGCGTTGCTCAAGCTCTGCGCGCTTGGCGTGCGCAAGCTGCGCCATATGCTTCGGCTCCACATAGTCCGCGAGCAGGGCCACGAGCAGGAACTCGGACTTGAATACGTCGGGCGTCAACGGCTGATGCAAGGCCTCGACCAACGCCTTTTCTCCCGCTTCCGTCAGAGAGTATACCTTGCGGGACGGCCTGCCCGGGCGGGCCTCCCGTCGCTTTTCGATCAGCCCCTCGCGCCAAAGGCGATCGAGCGCCGGATAGATGGCCCCGAAGCTTGCCTCGATGAAGTAGCTGAGCGGCCCTTCCGCGGCGCGTTTGCGGATGTCGTAACCTGTCGCCTCTCCAAAGGACAGGATGGCCAAACATAGCGTCTTGACGTTCATGTCATCGAAGGACCGCACTCCGCCCGCCGTTCACTCGCGCCGGCGAGTCCCGGGGCAACTCGCCCCAACTCGGTCTGCGCAAGCCGCAGCTTGCCGGAGCCGGCAGGGCGCACCCCAGCCGGCAACCGATCCAGATCCTGGATAACCGCGACGCGGCGGCGGGCGGCCCGTCTCCGCGCCACGCTTGTCCGCTCTTCGCCGCTGCCGCGTGAAGCTTTCGACGCTGCTGGTTTTGATCTTGTTCCGATCATCGCGCGGGCGCCGTGTCCGAGACGGCCACCAGCAGGCTGCATGGCGCATGGGCGAGCAGCGAAGCGCCGACGGAGCCGCGCCACCACCGGGCCAGTGCGCTCTGTTCGCGGTGACCGACCACGATGAGATCGGCGGCGACCTCGTGCGCCACTCGGCCGATCTCCTCGGCGGCATTGCCCGTGCCGAGGCGCGTCTCGACGGCAAGGCCCGCGCGCCGCAGCTCTTCCGCGCCCTCCATCAGCACGCGGCGCACTTCCTGATATTCACGTTCCGGCAAATCTGAAGGCGCCGCCGCCTCGGCAAGCGCGACGCCCAGCTCATGGGCGACGACGGCGAGGAGATAGACACGAGCCTGACAAAGCTGCGCCAGTTCGGCCCCCTGATCCAGCGCCTCGCGGCCCTGCCGGGTGCCGTCATAGGCCAGGAGGATCGTCCGGTACATCGTGGTTCTCCCTTTCGCGGTCGCGGTTGAAGGCCTTTTCCGGCCCGGCTCTACGGACGGGGCAGCCATCGGGGCGTTATTTCTCGACATTCGATAGATGGCTATCTATTAATATAGCAACGCAACCACTAAGACAATGAAATGACGGAGCCTCTTAGCAATCAGGAACAATTCGGCCTTCGCCTCGGGCTGGTCGCCCGGCTGTGGCGCGCCGAGATCGACCGGCGGCTGGCCGCCTTCGGCCTCACCGAATCCCGCTGGTTGACCCTCTTGCATCTCTCTCGCTTGCCCGAAGCGGCAACCCAGCGTGAATTGGCTGAGGCGGTCGGGGTGCGGGGGCCGACCCTGGTGCGGACGCTGGACCGGCTTGAAGCCGAGGGGCTGATCGAACGCCGGACAGAAGCCGCCGACCGCCGCACCAAATCGGTCCACCTGCGCGCGGAGGCCGACCCCGTCCTAGAGCGGATCGAAGGGACCGCGGCGGCGGTACGCGCAGAAATCTTCTCCGACATCTCCAGTGACGAGGTGGCGACTTGCCTGAAGGTCTTGGAGCAGATCGCCGGCAAGCTGGGCGGCACGCCAAGGGCGATGCGACTTGCGGACGAAGGCCGATGAGGGGTAGACCGTGGACCAGCATGTGACCCGTCTCGAACGCCAGAGCGACGATCCGGAAACCGATCTGCGCACAGCCCCCGACAAGGAGACGGAGGTTGAGTCAGAGGCGGTCTCACCTCCTGCCCGCACCCGGCCATGGCGACTGTACGGCGCGATCGTGGCGGCGTTGATCGTTCTCGGGACCGGTGGCTGGTGGCTGTATCAGCAGTTCACCCACGTCTTTGTGACGGACGCCCGTGTCGCCGCCGACATTGTGGCCATGAGCAGCCGGGTTCCCGGTTGGGTGACGGCGCTCGAAGTGACCGAGGGCGATGCCGCACAGAGAGGCAGGGCCTTGATCCGGATCGACGGCCGGGAAAGCCGCCTCCGCATCGACGAGCTTGACGCGCAACTCGCCGGGATTGCCCGCCGCCGCGAGGAAATCGAAGCCCGCATCGCACTCACCGACCGTCAGACGCAAAGTCGTATCACCGCCAAGCAGGCAGCGGTGAGGGCTGCGGAGGCCGCGTTGGCAGCAGCGACGGCGCAACGCGATCTTGCCAGACAGGACAATGACCGGGCGGAGAAGCTGGCGCCTCGCGGCGCCATCACCCGCGCGCGCCTGGACCAGACGCGAGCCGCGCTGGAGACGGCAAAGCAACAGGTGTTGAGCGCGCAGGCCAACTTGGAAAACGCCCGCGCCGCCCTTGCCGAGGCCGAAGCCGCGCGCGGGGAACTCACGGTGCTCCGCACCCAACTCACCGAGCTCGGCCCGGAGGAACAGCGGCTGCGCGCGCAACGGGAACGCGCGGCGCTCGATCTCGAAGACCGCACGATCACAATGCCGTTTGACGGGGTGGTGGACCGGGTCTTCGTGGATGAGGGCGAATACGTCACCCCCGGCCAGCGCCTGCTGATGGTGCATGACCCGCAGCGGGTGCGCGTCGAGGCGAACGTCAAGGAGACCGACATCCGTTTCTTCCGGCCCGGAAAGATGGTCGCGATCACTGTCGATGCCCTGCCGGGGCGGCGTTTCGAGGGCACTGTCACGCGCGTCGGGCAGGCCGCCACCAGCGAGTTCGCCCTGCTGCCCAACCCCAACCCGAGCGGCAACTTCACCAAGATCACCCAACGCCTGCCGGTGCGCGTCGCCGTCCAGCAGGACGGCGGCGCACTCAAGCCGGGCATGATGGTGGAGCTGGAGGCCAGGACCGGTGACTAGCGCGCCTCGCCCGGACAGCATCGAGGGCCTGTTCGCCCGTTTCGGCCCGTCCTATCGCTGGCTGGTCACGGCGACGGTGATGATGGGCACCATCGCCACCATCCTGACCGCCACCATCGTCAATGTGGCGCTGCCCGATATCATGGGCGCTTTCGGCATGGGCCAGGACAAGGCGCAACTTCTCTCCACCGGCTTCCTCGCCGCGATGACCGGGACCATGCTGCTGAATGCCTGGATGGTCGAGACCCTCGGCCAGCGCGCGACCTTTATGCTGGCGCTAACAGTCTTTATCACCGCCTCCGTCATGGGCGGGCTCGCCCCCGCCGAGGGCGTGCTGATCCTGGCCCGCGTCCTCCAGGGCGGCGCAGCGGGCATCCTTCAGCCGCTCGCCATGCAGACGATCTTCCAGGTCTTCCCGCCGGAAAAACGCGGCTCGGCCATGGGCATCTACGGCATCGGCGTGGTGCTGGCCCCGGCGCTCGGCCCGACGCTGGGCGGCATCATGGTCGATAGCTTCAGTTGGCGGTATGTCTTCTTCATGGCCGTGCCGTTCTGTCTCATCGGCCTGTTCCTGGCCACGCTTTTCATGCCGGGACGGGCCGCTTCGGGACCGCCGCGGCGTTTCGACTGGATCGGTTTCGGGCTGATGACGGTCTTCCTCGTCACCTTGCTCAACGGCCTGTCGAACGGGCAGCGTGACGGATGGATGTCCGATCCGATCCTGCGCGACTTCGCCGTCGCCTTTGTCTCGGGCATCGGCTTCATCGTCTGGGAACTGCGCTCACCCGCGCCCATGCTCAATCTTAAGCTCTTCATGAACCGGGTCTATGGGGGCGCGTCCGTCGTGGCCTTCATTTTCGGGGCCGGGATCTTCGGTTCGACCTTCTTGATTCCGCTGTTCGTGCAGACGATCCAGGGCTATACGCCGACGCGCTCCGGCCTGCTGCTGATGCCGGCGGGCCTGATCCTGGCTGTCGTCTTCCCGATCGCCGGAAGACTGACCGACAAGACGCCAGCCTATGCCACGGTGATGTTCGGGCTGGCGGTCTTCGCGCTGTCGTCGTTTCTGATGACCGGCGTCGATACCGATACGTCCTTCTGGCTGTTTGCCTGGTGGATCATGCTGGGCCGGATCGGGCTTGGCTTCATCATGCCGAGCCTGAACGCCGGCGCCCTCAAGGCGCTCCCGATGACCCTGCTCGCCCAGGGCTCCGGCGCGATCAACTTCGTGCGCCAACTCGGCGGCGCCTTCGGCGTCAACCTGCTTTCCATCGCCCTCGAAAGACGCTCGCAGCTTTACGTGGACAGCTTTACGGCGGCGCAGCACGCGGGCAACAGCGCGACGGCCGATATGCTGCGCGACGTGACCGGCTTGCTCGCGCAGGCCGGTGTGCCGGAAGCGATTCGCCAGGCCGGGGCGATGAGCTATCTCGGCCGCCTGATCTACACCCAGGGCAATATGCTGGGATACCGCGACAGCTTCTTTATCGTCGGTGTGATCTTCCTGGCCGCCCTTGTTCCGGCGCTGATGATGCGCCGACGGCCACAGCGCCTGCCTGCGCGAAGTGACGAAGCAAGGCAAAGTGTCGCCTATACAAAGGATGTGCCTCAGCCAGCCCGGTGAGAAACGGCTATCGTTACCGGTCGTCCGGCCACAAGTTCAAGCGGGAGGCTGGCGACGAGAGAGACCGAGATGTGGTGGCGTTCCGACCTTCCCTCTCCAGCCATCCCCGCGCCAGCCAGCGCCGCGAGACATCTTCGAGCGCGTCGAACACGTCTCCAAGCTCTGCCCCCTGCGGCGTCAGGCCGTAAGAGACCTCCGGGGGGATCGAGGGAACATGGTGGCGATAGACGATGCCGTGTTCTTCGAGCATCCGCAGGCGTTGTGTCAGGACCTTCGACGAGATACCGGAAATCGCCCGGCGCAACGCGCCGAAACGCAACGGTCCATGCCGACGTAGATGCCAGAGTATGTAGGTCGTCCATGTCCCCATGAGCAGGCGCAAGAGCGCATCCACGGGACAAACCGGCGGCGGTGGGTTACGGGGCACTTTGTGGTTACCTGAAGGTTCCTACTTCCCTTTAGATACCATACTGACAATAATGATCGTCGTCGAGCCCCATGATGCCCTTGGAAAACGGGCGGATTGGCTTTGTCCACAGGCGCAAAGAGAAAGGGAAAAGGGTCATGATACTCGTGGTTGGCGGAACCGGAACGATCGGCAGCGAGGTGGTCCGGCTGCTGAAGGTGGAGAACGCGTCCTTCCGGGCGTTGGTACGCGATCCAGCCAAGGTGGAAGCTCTGAAGGCGCAGGGCATCGAGACCGTTGCCGGGGATCTGCGCCAGCCGGAAACCTTACCGGAGGCGTTGCAGGGGGTCGAAAAGATCTTCGTCGTCACCCCCCTTGTGCCCGATCAGGTGGAGATGCGCGCCGCCCTCATCGCGGCGGCCAAGGCGGCCGGGGTCAGGCATATCGTCATGTCCACCGGCATCGGCGCGGCTCCGGACGCGCCCGTTCAGATCGGCCGGTGGCACGGCGAAAACCAGCAACAGGCGCAGGAGTCCGGCATGGCCTGGACCTTCGTGCAACCGGGGTTCTTCATGCAGAACCTGCTGATGTACGCGGAGGCGATCCGCGACAAGGGCGAATTCTACATGCCCCTCGGCGAGGGGAAAGTGAGCTGGATCGACGCCCGCGATATCGCTGCCGTTGCTGCCAAGGCGCTCACGGAGCCGGGCCACGAGAACCGGGCCTACCCGGTAACCGGCCCGGAAGCGCTGAGCGGTGCGGAGCTGGCGGCCATACTGACCGACATAGCGGGACACACGGTCAACTATGTGCCTATCTCACCGGACCAGGCCAAGCAAGCGATGACCGCCATGGGCATGACGGAGATGCTGGCTGATGCGATGAACGAATTATACGCCTTGGCCCCTGCCGGGCATCTGGAAGGTGTGCTCGATACGGTCGAGCAGGTCACCGGTCGCCCCGCCCGCACATTTCGGGAGTTCGCGCGCGACCATGCAAAGACGTTCGGCGGCGCTTGGCGTTCGAGATGATGGTTGATGGTCTCGAACAGGCCCTCGCGGCGGAAGCGCAGGAACCAGCCGTAGACCGTCGTCATCGGCGGGAAGTTCTTTGGCAGCATCCACCAGGCGCATCCCGCCCGCAGCACGTAGAGGATCGCATTCATGATCTCGCGCATCTGCCATTCGCGGGGCCGTCCCGTCTTGGCCGGCGGCGACATGAACGGCGCGATGATCTCCCACTCCGCCGGTCAGGTCGCTTCCATAACGCAGGTGATCGCGGCTATGCTGCCGCCGGGTGGTCGGCGTCCACATGAGGCTCTTCAAACGGGCTTTGACAACCGTTTGGAATCACATCTGAACCCGGTCATCCACCCCAAAACCGAGTTTCAAGACAGCCTCTTAGCGGCTTCGGTCACGTTCAGCCCCAGGGGCTCAGGCACTGCCGCCTGCGACCGTTCCGGGATGCGGCGGGTTGTGCATAAGCATGATCTCACCTTCCTTTCTACTGGTGGTTCAGATAATCAACATCCACGGCGTCGCTGCTTTCTCGAAACGGAAGATCACACGCCAGTTCGCCCGCACCGTGACTGCCCTGAAGCCCGTAGACTCGCCCTTGAGTCGGTGCAGCCCGAAGCCGGCCAGGTCCATATCCTCGGGTGCGGCGAACCTTTCAGCCGCGCCAGGATGTGCCGCATCACCTTGCGGTAATCGGCACGGATGCGGCTTTCGTCACCCCGCTCGAAGAACCGTTTGAGCGCCTTGCAGATGAAACTCCCGACCATGTGTTGTAGGTGTAATAGGTATTATTACGGTTACCGAACCGTTCCTGCCAAGTTCATCCCGGCAGACGCTTCCGACGGTGCTGAAACACTATTGGTCAAGCTGTCTCACGACACGCTGGGCCCGCCCCTCTGCCTCCCAATAGCCCAGGAGATGCCGTCGCCGCGCATGATGCCTGAGACCTGCTTGCCGACGTGGCGTTCGAGGACGGGCCTCCAGGGGACGAGGGTGAACTCGCGGCTATTCTCGACGAGGGCGTATTTGCCGCTGGCGAGTTCGACAGTGCGGCGAAGCGTGCCTTCCACCGGCTCGCCGGAGCGGGTCTCGGCATAGGCGAGACCGAGCTGGTCGGAAAGCTGACCGGCGACACGGGCAAGCTCGCGCCGACGCAGGGTCGCCAGCATGTTGGCACGATAGACGATCCGATCCTGTTCCTCGTGAGCGAGGCCCTCGGCGATCAGCCATTGTCGACGACGCGCCTGGGCCTCACGCAGTTCGCGGCCGAAGCCGGAGTCGCGGCTGGGCTCGGGATGATCCGAGACGAGCTCGCGGTCGAGCCAGGTGGCGCCGTCGGTGCCCACCTGCTGGTCGAGCGTGAGATGGGACAGCTTCTCCACGATGACCGGCGCCGCGCGAGCCAGGTTCCGCTCGTATTCCACCACCCGGTCGAGATGGTCGGGCGCGATGATCCAGGTCCCGTTGGGTTCGCGGCCGACACCGCCCGTGGCGCGGCGGATGGCCTCGAGCCGCCGCACATGGGTCTCGGCGTATTCCTCGGTGGCACGCGGATCGTGCTGGAGGTGCAGGTCGATGGAGTAGCGCCCGTCGTTGGCGGCGGCGACCTGGGCGACCGTTCGGTCCACACGTCGAGGCTCGATGGTCTTCGGCGTCACCCGCACGATATTGCCGTCCGGTGTCGGCTCGGTCACCTCGCCCCTGCCGATGTCGACGTAATGGGTCCGCCCATCCACCCCGTCGACGATCAGATAATGGCGGTCTTTGATTTCGTCGGATAGCCCGCGCGCCACCACGCGCCCGACGACAGGGTTCGCGGTCGGGTCTCCTGGGTCGAGGATCGCGTAATCGCCGGGGCTGCGGGCAATGTCTTGCCCGGCCATTTCGCGGTGCATGGTCTTGATGATGTCGCCGCGCTCGCCCATGCGGCGGAGCGTATCCTCCAACCCCACTTCCAGCCGCCACTGGCCGGGACGGAGTTCTTCGGCCAAGCCCAGCCGCCTCAGCTTCTGCAGCCGGCCCACGCGCAGGCTCTGCTGGAAGGTGTCGCGGTCGGTCGCGGCGACGAGACCAGTGTCGTCCATGTCGCGGATGAGGCGGTGGTCGATGCTGGTCATGCGCTCTTGCTCGATCTCGCGGCGCAGCCGGTCCTCGATCTCGAAATCCGAGCGCGGCCCGAAATCCAGACTGACGATCTCGGCGGCGCGCTCGCGCATGCCGGTCGTGATGTAATCGCGGGCGATGATGAGGTCCTTGCCGCGCTCGTCGCGGCCGCGCACCAGGATATGCGTGTGCGGATGGCCGGTGTTGTAGTGATCGACGGCCACCCAATCGAGCTTGGTCCCGAGATCTTCCTCCATGCGTGTCATCAGGCGGCGTGTGAGCGGCTTGAGGTCGTCGTATTCCGCGCCGTCCTCGGCCGAGACGATGAAGCGGAACTGGTGGCGGTCGCCCTCCGAGCGCTCCAGGAAGGCCCTTCCGTCCGTCCGGTCCTGCTCGGCGCCGTAAAGCTCGCCCGGCTCCCCCTCGCGGGTCACGCCGTCCCGCTGGATATAGCGCAGGTGCGCCCGCGCGCCTTCCAATCCCTTGGCCATCCCCTTGCCGGCCAGCTTGACGATGCGGGATTTGATGATGACACGGCGCTGGCGGAAAGCGGCATAGCGGTCTCGGTTCGCCAGCACACGTCCGACGCCCGCGCCGCGCCCGATGCGGCTGCCGGTGAAGCGGGACTTGCGTATGCCGCCCGCCCCGCCGCGTGCGAGGTTTGACGCAGCCAAAACCTGATGCAGGAATTTGCGTCCGCCCTTCGAGCCGCGCGAGCGGATCTTGCCAAGCTTGGGTTTGAAATCGTCGTCGTCGAACACGGTCTGCTCCTCATTGACCCCAATAAAATGGCCACGAAACGCGCCTCTGGAAATTGGTGCCAATCACGCCTAAGAAAACTGGGGCGTTGCGGCCCCCATGGCACCACGGCGGGGGTGCGTAGCACCACCCGCCGACGGAAAAACAGATGTGCAGACAAAGGCTTACGATGCGCGACACCGCGGATGGTGCCGGAGCTTCATCTTGCCTTACGCGGCTCCCATCAGCCTGTCTGCGACCATCCACGATCATCTGCGATTACATCGACTGATGGCGAGAAAGCCCGGCAGCGGCGAAGCCGCGCCGCCGGGCGCAGGAAGGAATGAGAAGCGCACTGGAAGCGGACTCTGGCGACGCATTTCTCGCCTCATTTTTCATCCAACTTTCGCGTCGAAAGTGGCACGAAAAGCGCGCCATTCGGGACGGAATTTTCGTCACTTGCGGCCTCGTTTTTCGTCGGCGAGAGCGAGAAAAAGAGCCGCTGCCCGGAGGCGACTTGATCAGGATTCCGCGTACCGGCCGGCGCGGAAATCGTTCCGTGCCGAGCGAATCCGCCCGCGTCCGCGAGCATCTTTGCGATGCGCGCGACATAGGCGCGGGTCTCGGCGGGAAGCGGCTTTCCGGTCCGCAGATGGTCCTCGTAGCGGCCCGGTCCGGCGTTGTAGGCGGCGAACAGCGCCGGGTAGCCGAAGCGGTCCTGCATGGCCTTGAGATAGGCGGTCCCGGCGAGGATGTTCGTGCGCGGATCGAAGGGATCGGCGCCAAGATCATACTGGTCGCGCAACTCCGCCCAGGTCTCCGGCATGAGCTGCATCAGGCCCATGACGCCCTTGGGTGAGACGGCCTTCGGTTCGCCGCTGCTCTCGGCCATGATGACCGCCTCGATCCATCTGGCGGGGATGCCAAAACGCTGCGACGCTTCGATAATGTGCGCCTGAAACTGGTCGACAGCGGCGGCTTCGGCGGGCGTGATGATGGCGGCCGTGGCCGCAAAGATGAGGGGGCTCAGTCGGTCCATAGCGGCGCGAGCCTCCCGATCACCTGGGCGCTCGTTACCGGCCCGAAATAGCGGCTGTCGAAGGAGTCCGGGGCGTCGCCCAAGAGGAAGAATTCGCCCTGGACAAGTTCCCGGCATTCATTCCAGCGCGGCAGGGGACGCCCTGCACGATCCGCCTTGCGCTGGCGGGCAACGATCTCGCCATTGACGATGATGGCCCCGTTGATGGCGCAGACATCATCCCCGGCTGTCGCCGCAATGCGCTTGATGAGCGGCACGCCGGCGGGCAGATAGCCGCGAATGGCTGCCAGCTTTTCGATGGATTTCGGGAGGCGGACGAAGACGAAGTCGCCGCGTTCCGGCGCGCCGGAAACAACACGATAGAGACCTACGGCCACGCTGGCGGAGGCGTTCCAGACGAGGAGCGGCTGCGGGAGCGCGATGGCGGGGAAGCCGACGAGCGCGATGCCCGCAAACGTGGCGGCGAGAGGGAGAACGGCAGGCCTCTTCATCCTTGTTCTCCGTCGTCAGATGTCGAGGAATGCCGCCGTCCTTCCGACCAGGCATCGAGGTCGGCGATGTGGTAGCGCACGTAGCGACCATGCTTGCGGAAGCGCGGGCCATTGCCCGTCAGTCGCATCTTTTCGAGGGTGCGGAAGGAGAGGCCGAGATAGAATGCGGCCTCCCGTGTGGAGAGGAACGGCGAGCCTTTGCGGGCCTCGGCCGCCCTCGATGTGTGATCGATCATCCTTTGGCTCCTTTCGGCGAAGATCGACGCGAATGGGCGAAGGATGTCGGCGGGGAGCGCGCTTGCTCAGGATCGAAAAACGGGGGGAGCCAAAAACGATCCCCCCTCCGGCAACGAGGAACGGGAAAGCGGCGTCCAGCTCGAAAACGCCGCGAGAAGCGGGGCTCAATGCCCCGCTTCCGCTGTGTTCAGCAGCGCTTCGAGCGCTACTTCCATCTCCACGATCTGCCGCTTGGCCTCGATGCGCTCGCGCCTCGGCAGGCCGTTGCGCAGCTCCATATTGACGAGCCAGATGCTCTCGCGCAGTTCGTCCTCGGCGTAGAAATGGCCGCGATACTCAATGCGGATGTCGTGGGTGGAAATGATCTGGATGGACATGGGAACCTCCTTGATTGAGCCGTTCTCCCGTCGAGAACGGGGTCCCCGGTCATCCGGATAGAGCCTGTCAAGGACGGCGAAGCCGCCGCGAAGCGGGCGCGGGAGGAGCCAAAATGCGGAGTGGAGCGCCAGCGGAGCGCAGCATTTTGGAGGGGCCCGCGATCCTTTACAGGCTCGTTTCGCCGGATGGCAGAATGGGAAGATCGAGACGGAAAGCCCGTCGGCGCGACCAGCGCCGACACCGCTTGGATTGCGGCGGTCGGGCGCGGCGGAATGTATGAAGATAAGCCCCGCCGGATGCGCTCCGGCGGGGTCTTCGGGAGCGGGCGAGATCAGCGCTCGCGCGGCTCCCACAGGGCGAGGTGCGACGTGCCGTCCTCCATCGGCGTCTCCAGCTTGACGAGGCGGGCACGCACCCAGTTGGGGCCGAATTCCGGCGCGGCGATCTTGAGGTTCAGGTAGGTCTCGCCGCTCGACTTGGCGACCTGGCTCCAGCCGGCGCCGACCTCGTAGCGCTGGCCGTTGCCGGCATAGACGCGATAGTCGGGGGCGTTTTCGGACATCTTGTCCACGGGGACGACGACGAGGTTGGCGGTGACGTTGAGGGTCTTGAGGGTCCCGGTGAAGCTGCCGTCGTTCTGCTTGGTGAACGTGCCGAGGGTGATGGCCATGGTGATGATCCTTTCGCTGTTCGTCGCAGGGACCATCCCTGCGATGGCTCCAGCGGAAAGACCGCATAGGCGGGCCGGTTCACCCGCAGCGTGAGCGAAGGGCCGGAACGAAGTGGAGGACGCGCCGGGAGGGAAAATTTGGAGCGAAGCGGGCGCGAGGAATGCCGGGAAAAGTTGACGGCTTCGCCGTCACCCCCGCGCGCTTTGCGCGCTATTCGTAAGAATAGGCGGCCATAGGCCGCCGGGGGCGCAGCGTCAGCGGAGCACTTTTCGCGGCAGGGGAAATTTTCCCGGACGGCGGGTTGAACGGACCGGCGCGGGATTTACGCGATGAGAGACATGCAGGGATGGTGACTGCCTCGATGAACAGTTGGCGAAGGAGCGCCATGGCCTTTCCCGCCACCGAATTCACCGCATCGGACGACGGCTTGGCTGGGGTTACAACGACACGAAAACCGCCAACTCTTCGGCCTTCGATCGCGCCCCGGGCATGTCCAAAGCTCCCGCTGCGCGCCGTTGACGGCGTCGCCGCGGCGATGAAACTGGCGCCGGTGCGCCACCGTAGCCGCAGGCAGCGAGACCAATCCGACCGCCTGCGTGCCGTGCCCCTTTCGACCGCATGCGCACATCCATCGGAGCCGGAGATGCGGGAAGGATGGCGTTCCAACCTGCCCTTGGAAGCCATGGTCAGCGTCGCATTCTCCCATCCAGGCCCCGTCACCATGGCGTCCGGCGGGGCGCGCCTTGGCCGGCGCTGTTGGACCGCCACCCGCCCGCGGAGCGGGCGCTCGCGCCAGGGATCGAAGCCGAAGGCCGAAACGCCGAAGGCGGTTCGGTTCACGAGAGCCCGGCGCGCGGGGCTTGTCCCCGCGCGGGCGCCATCTTGACAAGTTCAACCTAGATCGTCACTCGCCCCAATCGATCACCGTCCTATGGCGATCTGAAAGTCGTAGTTGGGTAGAAGACCGTCCTTCGCCCCCCTATCGGAACGAGCATATTGCGGATCATGCCGTTTTTCCGGTTGAATTTATGTGCCGACACTCGACACCGCAGCGCCTTGAATGAAACCGGCGACAACACGCACATGCTCTTCGGGGTGGCTCAGATGTGGCACGTGACCCGCCTCGGCAAAGGTATATCGTTCCGCCTGCGCAAGGGCGTCGGCGATCCGGTCGACCACAAGAGGAAAGAAGGGTGGGCTCTGCTCTCCGACCGTCAACAGAGCAGGGGCGGAGAATTTTCTTAGGCAATTGAGATCGATCTCCAACGCATCCGGGTCTCGTACTTCGTCGAGCCATGTCGGAGCGTTGAAAACGAAAGTGTCGCGCGTTGCCTGTGGAAGATTTTCCCACGCTCCCGGCCCGAACGCTATGGTCTCGACAAACTGCCGGGCACCGCCGGTGAAATCGCCGGCCGTAAGCAATTCGACGACGGCCGCGATGCGTTCCTGGACCGCGACCAACATGGACCGGGCCTTCGGTTCATCCTTGAGGAGACCGAAAAGCGGTGGTTCATGCACGATCAGGCTGCGAAACAATTCGGGTCGTTCTCCGGCCAAGCGAAGAACGATCGAGGCGCCGAAGGAATTTCCGATGACGTGCGCCGGGAAATGATCGAGATGCTCGACGAGCGCCGCCAGATCGGCAACATCATCGAGAACGCTGCCCTGGCCTTCGGGGCGCTCGCTGCCGCTGTGCCCGCGTCGGTCATATGTGAGAACCCGGAACGACGTTGAAAGCGCCGGGACGATCGGCGCCCAGTTGTGGTGGTCTCCCCATGAGCCATGCACGAGAACAATCGGGGCTCCGGCACCGCCATCAAGCTCCCAGTGGAGTTGCATGCCATTGATCTCAGTCCTCGGCATGTAGTTTCTCCTTCCTGAGTTGAGCCGACATCATCACGCGCTGCACGCCTCGAAAGGAGCGCCAGAGGCGTCGGGACTGGGTCTTTTTCGGATGTTGCGAGGCTGTGTGAGGCGGTTAGACTATCGGCCGGGAAGGCACACTGGAATGATTGAAACGTCCGATTTCCTGACTGAAATGCCCTTTGATGAGGGTACCACCCCAGGCCCAAGCGGCACGGACGTGCTTTCCGACATATTGAGAGTCTTCCATGTCACCGGTGCGGCATTGCTCCGGACCGAATTCAATGCACCCTGGTCATGCGATAATCCGCCCGCCGATGCGGTCGCTCGTCTCCTTCATCCCGGCGCGAACCGGCTGATCATCTTCCACATCGTTGCCAAGGGAAACTGCTGGGTCGAGATCGACGGCCACGAACGTCGCATGCTGCATGAAGGCGACATTGTCGGGCTCCCGCACGGACATGCTCATCGCATGGGAAATGGCGAGGTTGCTCCGGTGCCCATCGCGTCCCTCTTCCCGTCCCCGCCATGGACGACACTGCCGGTGCTGACCCATGGCGGGAGCGGGGAACTTGCGCGCGTGGTCTGTATCTATTTGCGTTGCGACCTGCTCCTGTTTGATCCGTTTCTCGCAAGCCTTCCGAACTTACTGGTCGTCAGGCGCGATCCGGGTTCGGGAGGACAGTGGATCGACGTCAACAGGCGCTACCTCGTCAACGCGGCCATTAGAGGCGGACCCGGCGCTTCCTGCCTGATGGCGCGGCTAACCGAATTGCTGTTCATCGAAATGCTGCGGCGCTATGTGGCGCAGTTGCGCGAGGAGGATGTCGGCTGGCTGGCGGCGCTGAAGGACCGCCACACCTGCCGCGCGCTCACCGTCCTGCATTCGAGGCCGACCGAGCCATGGAATGTTGAGATGCTGGCGCGGGAGGTTGGCCTCTCGCGCTCGGCTCTCGTCCGCCGCTTCGATCGGCTGCTCGCCATATCGCCCATGCGCTATCTGACGACATGGCGCCTTCATTTGGCTGCCAAGGTACTGCGCGACGACCGCGTCTCCATTGCCACCACCGCACGGCAGTCGGGTTACGGCTCGGAAGAGGCTTTCAGCAGAGCCTTCAAGCGCCAGTTTGGATCATCGCCCTCAGCCTGGCGGGATCAAGTGCTCTAGATGCATGGCGGCTTCGGGTCGAGTGCGGTAGTTCGGCGAGACGATCGATGCGCTGGTTCGTAGCGTGTACCAGACGTTTGTATTCTCAATTGTCAGACGGAAAAAAGTGGCGACACCTATTTGGCGCCGCCCTCGCCGAACCGCCACACGGCGATTCCCATCTTCCGCGCCTTGTCGACCAGGTTCTGGGAGATACCTGAACCGGGAAAGGCGATCACGCCGATGGGGAGCGCTTCGAGCATCTGGTCGTTGCGCTTGAAGGGTGCGGCGTTCCTGTGGCGGGTCCAATCGGGCTTGAAGACGATTTGCGGTATGCCGCGATTGTCGGCCCAGCAGGCGGCGATCTTCTCGGCGCCCTTCGGCGATCCGCCATGGATGAGCACCATGTCGGAATGCTTGGCGCGCGCCTTGTCGAGGGCGTCCCAGATGCGGGTGTGATCGTTGCAATCGACGCCGCCGGTGAAGGCGATGCGCGGACCGGCGGGCAACAATGGCTCGGTCTCGGCCCGGCGCTTGGCGGCGATGAAATCGCGGCTGTCGATCATGGCCGCCGTCATCATCCGCCGGTTCGTCATCGAGCCGGTATGCGGCCGCCAGGCGGAACCGGTCGCAGATTCGAACTGGATGGCGGCAAGATCGCGGAGGCTCTCGAAGGCGGCGCGGCGTTCGAGCAATGCCTCGCCGCGGGCAGTCAGGCGCTCGAGTTCGACCGATTTGACCTCCGAGCCGTCCTGCTCGCTTGCCGAGCGCCGCTGCGCCATCTCGTTGTCATCGAGCAAGCGGTCGAGCCAGGCGATGCGGCGGTGGAAGAGATTGGCGAAGCCCCAGAGGACGTCGTCGAGATCGTCATCCAGCGCCGTGTCGACCATGAGGGCGATGAGGGCGGCTGCGGCGGTCTCGATCTCCTGCTCGGCACGGTCGGCTTCGGGCACGGTCAGGCGCTCCGGATCGTCCGGACCGGGACGGGTACCGTGAAGCGCCATTTCGTCGAGGACATGGGCGGTTGGCGATGCCGCGTGATGGGGTTCGATGGCGTCGTCGGTGAAGAGGTCGTGCAGCATGGGTCTGTCTCCCGGTCTCAAAGCCGCGCCCGTCGCGGCCTTTCCGGGGATCGCCCGCCAGCGCCAAGGGGCGGCTTTGCACCCGCCGGGCCGCAACGAAGTGGAGGACGGCCGCAAGGCCGTTGCAAAGCCGGCCGGCGCTGGCAGATCCCTCTCTTGGAAAGGCCGTGGCGCGGCCCCTTGCGAACCGGAAGGCCGGCCCCGATGCCGCTCCTCGCCCGTCCGGCGCTGACGGACTTCACATGCATCGCCTCTGCTCATCCGCGACCAGGAAACGCTGAACATCGTCCGGAGCGAGCTGCTCGGCGAGCCATGCCCTGAGCCGGTCCGGGCCGAGCGTCAGGAGATCGGCGTTGAAATCCTCTGTCCTCGGGGCGAGCGCGCGCATGTCGATATCGTCGGCTCTGGAGCGGGCGCGCAATCGTTCCACCGCAAAGCGCCCGGCCCCGTCATTGTCGCGCGCGACATAGAGACGACGCAGCGACGCGGGCAGAACCAGGGCAGCGAGGTGGGCGGCGGAGAGTGCAGCGACGACCGGCATGGCGGGCATCGCGGTCTTGAGCGCCAGCGCCGTTTCGATGCCTTCCGCCGCTGTCAGGACGTCGGAGGCAACGCCGAGCCGGACCGCGTTTCCGGCGAGATGACCCATGGCGCGGCGGGGCTGATCGAGAGGCGCCTTGGCGCCGCCAGGATCAAGCCAAGTGCGATGCACGCCAGTAATGGCGCTGTCTAGATCGGTGACCGCGGCGATGAGCGCCGGCCATATCTCGCGCCCCGCAGGCCCGCGATGAAAGCAGCGCGGATGAAAGCGCAGGACGGAAACGTCCGCAGGTAGAATGATGCCGCGGCTTTGGAGATAGCGTTCCGCCAGCGTGCCCCGGATCGGCCTCGACGCGGCAAAGAGTCGCCGCGCCGCTTCGGAAGAGCCCGACGGCGCATGCGGGGCGACCTGGCGGATCGGGAGAACCGGCAGGCTGAGGAATCCCCGCGCCTCATCGAGCGCGGCGCGGAAGTCGAGGCCGCGATTGAGGGCGATGAGGTCGAGAAGATCGCCATGCGTTCCATCAGCGGCATCGCAAAACTTGCCTTTGCGTTCGCCGGAAAGGCGGACATAGAGGCTCCGCCCCGGCGTTCCCATGACATCGCCGCAGATCCAGTATCGGCCCTGGCGGCGGCCGTTCGGCAGGTAATAGCGGCACACCGCCTCGGCCTGTTCACCGAGACGGCGCGACAGATCGGCGGCGCGGGACATATGTCACCCCCGATCCACGATTTCGGTGAGCGGCCAGCGGTCGGCGAGGCTCTCGAAAACCGCCTTGCCGGATTCGCCCACCGGCACGAACAACCGCAGCTTCCAGGAGATGATCTCGCCGAACAGGCCGCGGGCCTTCAGGGCATCAACCATGCCGGAGGTGAAGCCGGTGAGTTCGATGCGGCTCTCGTTCATCACGCGCGCGCGGCGGAGCACGAGGCCATCGGCGAGATGGGCCGTGACCTTGCCTTCATTGATCAGGCCCCAGGCGTCCCCGGCGGAGAGCTTCGGCGCCTCCATGCCGATATTGCGGCAGAACGCTTCCACCTCAACCGGCGTCAGCATGCGGCCGATGATGCGCTCGCCATCATCGGTTTGCAGCCGATAAACGCGGGCGTTGCTCTCCGGAAGACGCCGCCAGATCGGCAGCAGGAGGCCGGTGACGAGATGGAACGTGCTCGTCGAGAATTCCGGGATTCCGGCGATCTCCTTTTCCCATGCGGCGAAAAATTCTTCCCTCTCCGCTTCCTTCCAATGCGTGGCGGCGAAGTCATCGACGCTCATCGTGTCGCGCTGCATGGGGCGCAACAGCCGGACGCGGCGTTCCATGCTGCCGTCATCGAGCATCAGGCTCGGCGCGGAAGTTTTGACGGCGGCGCGGCCCGAGCGCTCATTGACGAGCAATCGCCCGCCTTCGATGGTGATCGCCTCTTCCGCCGTCATGGGGCGGTTGCGATCGCGCCGCTCGATCGTGAACAGCCGCGTCTCGGCGCCGCTGTCGTGCCGCCAGACGGTGCGCCGGTCGGTGACGATCAGGCTTTCGGCGCGGATGGTTTCCAGGCCGATATCGTGGACACCCGCTGCAATCGCCGCCTCGATGCGGGCGTTCAAAATCTCCTCGAACGCCGCGAACAGCGTGTTCTGCATGGCGATGGGCAGCGCCAGCAGCCGGTTGAGGAACGTCGTGATCGGCGGCAAATCCTCTTTCATGTTGCCGCCATCGAAGGTCAGCGTCAGGCCGGTCATTTCCTCGAACTGCGTCAACGAACAACCCTGAATGGCGCCCTGCGCCAGCCAGTAATAGAACTGCCTGAGCGCCGCGCGGGCTTGATCGCCTTCGAGATTGTCCTCGGCGCGGAACAGCCCCTGGCCGCCGGTCTGGCGCTGCCCGCGCGTGATGGCGCCAAGGGTATCGAGGCGGCGGGCAATCGTCGAAAGAAAGCGCTTCTCGGCCTTCACGTCCGTGGCGATGGGGCGGAACAGCGGCGGCTGCGCCTGATTGGTGCGGTTGGAGCGGCCGAGTCCCTGAATGGCGGTGTCGGCCTTCCAGCCCGCTTCGAGCAGGTAATGGACGCGCAGGCGCTGATTTTTCGCGCCCCGGTCGGCATGGTAGGAACGGCCCGTCCCGCCGGCGTCCGAGAAGATCAGGATGCGCTTGTCGTCATCCATGAAGGCCTGCGTCTCGGCGAGATTGGCCGAGGGCGGACGGTTTTCGACACAAAGCCGATCGCCCTTGCGCACGATCCGCCGTGACCGTCCCGTCACTTCCGCTACCTTGTTTGTCCCGAAGCGTTGAATGATCTGGTCGAGGCTGCCTGGCACGGGATCGAGCGAGGCGAGACGCTCGATCATCCGGTCGCGGGAGGCGACGGCCTCGCGGCATTGGATCGGGTTGCCCTCGGCATCGAACGCGGGGCGCGAGCGCAAATTGCCGTCCTCGTCTGTATAAGGCTCATAAAGCTGCGTCGGGAAGGCATGCTGCAAATAGGTGAGGATCACGTCGCGGGGCGACAAATCGACGTTCAGGTCCGCCCATTCCTCGGCTGGAATCTCGGACAGACGGCGATCGAGGATCGCCTCGCCAGTTGAAACCAGTTGGACGATTGCGGCATGGCCCGTCTCCAAGTCCGCCTCGATGGATTTGATGAGCGTGGCGGTCTTCAGCCCCGAAAGCAGCGCTGCGAAGAAGCGCTGCTTGGCGCCCTCGAACACCGACAGGGCGGCGGACTTCGCCTGGCCGTTGAGGGTTTTTCGCTCCCCGGTGACGTTCGAGGCTTCGAGGGCGGCATTCAGGTTGGAGTGAATCACCTGGAACGCTTCAGCATAGGCGTCGTAAGTTTCCACCTGCGCCGGGGTGAGATTGTGGTCGACGATCTCGACCTCGACGCCCTCATAGGACAGCGACCGCGCCGTGTAGAGGCCGAGGGCCTTCATATCGCGGCTCATCACCTCCATGGCCGCGACCCCGCCGGCCTCGACCGCCTGCACAAACTCGGCTCGATTGGCGAAAGGGAAATCCTCGCCGCCCCACAGGCCGAGCCGCTCGGCATAGGCGAGGTTGCGCACGTCCGTGGCGCCGGTGGCGGAGACATAGACGATGCGAGCGTCCGGCAAGGCGCGCTGCAGGCGCAACCCGGCGCGGCCCTGCTGGGAGGGAAGTTGGTCGCCGCGCTCACCCTTGCCGCCGGCGGCGTTGGCCATGGCATGGGCTTCGTCGAAAACGATCACGCCGTCGAAGCCGTCTCCCAGCCAGTCGATGACCTGGCGCAGGCGCGGCTCGTTGCGCAGGGTGGCGTAGGTCACGAACAGCACCCCTTCCGACAGCCGAACCGGCGTGCCCTGCTTGAAGCGCGACAGGGGCTGGACGAGCAGTTGCTCCATGCCGAGCGCCGACCAGTCGCGCCGCGCGTCCTCGATCAGCTTGTCGGACTTGGAGATCCACACCGCCTTGCGGCGGCCCTTGATCCAGTTGTCGAGGATGATGCCGGCAACCTGCCGGCCCTTGCCGCAGCCGGTGCCGTCGCCCAGGAACCAGCCGCGGCGGAAGCGCACGGCATTCTCGGCGCCTTCCGGTGCAGCATGGATATTGTCGAAGGTCTCATCGACCGTCCACGATCCCACGAGATGCCCGGAATGCACATCGCCGGCGTAGATGACGCTCTCAAGCTGAGCGTCGGAGAGGGCGCTGCTCTTTATTATATGCACCGGAAGATGCGGCCGATAGGAAGGGCGCGGCGGCGCCACCGAGGCCATGGCCACCGACTGCACCAGCTTCGTCGGATGCGGCTTGGCGCCTGGGATACGAATCGACTGCAGGGCGTAGCCCTCGTAGAGCGCGTCGGTCAGGTCGGCGCCCTCGGCTGGCTTCCATTCGATGGGCTCATAGGGAAGCTCGACAGCTTCGTGCGCCGCAGAAATGACGGGCTGCGGTCTGCGCGCGATTGGCGCGACCTTGCGCGCAACAGCGGGCTTCGCCGCTGCCCCGAGCCTGATCTCGCCGTCCACCTCCAAGCGAGGCGGCAGATGTTCGATGAGGCGGGCGAGCAATTCGGCGGCGTTCTCCGCGCGCGGCGAAACCGGCGGCGAAGCCGTTTCAAGCGACTTGTCGATGACGGTGAGGCGCGTGTCGAAGGTGGTGCCGTGCTTGTAATAGACGGAGCCGTCCACGACGCAGGTGAAGCGTACCGCGCCGTTCAGCTTATCGACGGGGAAATTGTGCCCGGTGATGGCGACCAGGCGACCGCCCTTGGGCAGCCGAGCCAACGCCGAGCGCACGTGATGGAAGTCCGCGTCGGACACGCGCCCCTGCACGTGGAGCGCCGCCGAGAAGGGCGGGTTCATGAGAACGACCGACGGAGCGACATCGTCCGCCAGCCGATCATCGATGCTGGCCGCGTCATGCGTGCTGACCGGGTTGTCCGGAAACAGCCGCCGCAGAAGCGCGGCCCGCGTATCGGCGATCTCGTTGAGCGCCATCCGCGCACCCATGATCTCGGCGAATACGGCAAGCATCCCCGTGCCGGCTGACGGCTCCAGCACCGCATCGTCGCCAGTGAGGCCCGCCGCGATGCTGGCCGCATAGGCAAGCGGCATGGGTGTGCTGAACTGCTGGAACTCCTCGGACTCCTGCGTGCGGCGGGTGTGGGTGGGAAGAAGCTCGGCGATGCGGGAAAGCATGGCGAGCATCGCTACGGGCGAGCCCGCCTTCTCCCGCATGGCGCGACCATATTTGCGGAGGAACAGCACCTGCGCGGCTTCGCAAGCTTCGTATGCAGCTTTCCACGTCCAGAAACCCTCGGCGTCCGAACCGCCGAACGCCTCCTCCATCGCCTGCCGCAGGACGCGGGCCTCGATGAGAATGCCGCGTTCGAGATCGGTGAGAATGCGCTCCGCCGCCTTGAGGATGCAGGCGGCCTCTTCTTCGGGCGCACGGATGGGTGCGGCGGTCGTCACCGCCGCCGCTGGCGTCATCAGATTCATGAGATTGCTCCGGGATTGAGGTTTCAGGAAAAGGCCGGGGCAGGCTCTCTCTTGCCCGCTCCCGGCCCGCCCTCATCCCGGTCTGCTCTCACTCTGGCGGCCGGTAAGCCTCGTAGGGATTCCGCTCCGCCAGATGGCCGAAGGGCGTGAAAAGGTATTCGCCGCCATCGTCACGCTGCACGGCGGCGAGTACATAACGCGGTATGCCATTGGACGCATCCGTGCATTCCATCAAGGCAAGGTCGCCGTTTCTGGCTGCACGCAGCAGAGTCTCGAAATTGGCGCGGATGTGATCGGGAATAGCCATGTGTCAGGCTCCCGAAACCAGATGAACGAGCGCGCCGCAGTCGGGACAATCGCCCGCCGGCATAATTTCGCCCGGCAGCACACGCGACCACATATCATGAACGGGGTCGGCCTTATCGACTGACCCATGCCAATTGCAGTTGCGGCATTGGCAGCATGGTTCTTCTTCCGAGGGCGCCGGGATGATTGACAGAATCTCGCGGTCGTGTTCTTCGCCGAGAACCTTGTCACGGATGAATCGGTGCTCATGGAGCAGGCCATCATCGATGATGGCTTGCGCTTCTTCCGTACTCGTGGCTTCAATTTCCCAGCGCTCCTCGATTTCGGCCGTGGCCTGAAGGGTGACGATGAATTTCATGACGCCGCCCTCCGTGCGATGAAGCTGGAAGGGCCGTCATAGAGCGCGTGGCGGGTGGGATCGATGACGAAGCCGAATTTGCCGCGCCGGTCATATTCGGCATCCGGCACGAGATAGCGCCGCTCGGCAGAATCGGACTTGCCCCATTGCCCGCGTCGGCCGCCTATTGTGGCGATGCACTCGACCATGCCGGGATGCTGGTCCGACCTGATCGCGCTGATGACGATCCAGTCGTTGGCGTGGCGTTCAAGGAACAGCCGCTCGTCTTTGGCGTGGGATTCGCCGGGAGCAAGAATGACGCCTGCGACAGTCTCGTATTCGTCGGGATACCATTCCTTCAGCGTGCGGATCGCCGCTTCGCGGTCTTTCTCGGAGAAGACGTCGGGGAAGGTGAAGGCAACTTTCGCCCAGGCGCAATCCTCCTCGTAGAATCCGTCCCTCTCGCGCAGAGCAGGATGAACCTTGGCGTTTCGCTCGCGGTCGAGCTTGAAGCCGCCATGCGACGGTGTGCCGTAGAAGACGATGCCCTCGGCATAGACCTTTTCATAGTCGGCTTTGCCCCATGGGGTGTAGGCAGGGTTGGTCGAATTCAGCATTTCGATCTCCAGAAAAGCGCGAAGCCCGGCCCCGCGCGAACATTCCGCCGCACGGGGACCGGGCTTAAGTGGATGGATTTGAGAGAGCAGCCGCTTATACGGCAGCGGTGAGGAAAGCCGGAAGTTCAGCGGCGGCGGGAGGCTCCGATGGCGAGGCATCCGGCTCCGGGGACCCCGGTTCGCCCGTGACCGCCACGGGCTCGACGCCGGGCGTGCGCAGCGGCTCGGGCAGCCAGCCGGTATCGGCCAGAAGGCGCTCGGCCTGTTCGGCCATGTCGGATTTCTTCAGCCCTTCAATGAGCTCCGCCATGCCGGCGCCCTTGGCCTCGGTGACCGCCTCGAGGATGCGGGCCTTCGGCACGCGATTGAGGTAGTTCTCCACCGTCGGCTTCCACCCGGCCGCGGTCATATCGAGCGAAACCGCACAGGCGACCTGGTCGGCATGATGCCGGCGTCCCTGTGTCCGGTTCCACGGCTCATGCACTGCGTTGACGGTGAGCGATACGCAATGGGCGAAGAGCGCCATGCGGCTGTCGTGGTCGAAATCGCAAAGGAACTCCCAGAGTAGGTCGGGCTCGTCGGGAAGCTGCTTTTCCCAATTGGCGTGCCGCTCGTCGATGGCCGTCGCCGACTGGCTCTCCTTCAGCCCCGGCCCCTGAACGGTCGGCGTTGGGCTTTCGGCGCGAATCTCCAGGCAGCTCGCCGTCGGATAACGCCAGAAGGTCTGGAGAACGAGGGCATGCAGCGCGGCGAGGAAGGCGATGTCCGGATCGCCGGCCACCGCATCGCGCAGGGCGAGTGTCCGATGCGCTGTCAGTTCCATGATCAGGCGCTCGGACAGCGGCTTCAGGCCGTCTTCCTCACCATCCGCGTCGGCGTCGAAGGAACTCGTGTTCGTTGGATCCTGATTGGATGCGAATTGCGCGCCTTCGTCGGAGCCTGGCGATGCTGCATCGACATCGCCTCTTGCTTCGCTAGCATCACCCCCGTCATCCGCGATCGGGGCTTCGTCCTCTGGACGGACATAGCCGCGCTCGATCTTCAGCCGGCCGTCGCCGTCGATGGAGACGAACGCGCCGGCGCGGGTGACCCCGTCGGGATCATAGCGAACCAGCCGCTCCTCGAAGGAGTCGAGCTCCGCCTCGATCTCGGCGAGACGCCGGTCGATCTCCTCGGGCAGATCCTGGTCGCTTTCCTGGAAATAGCGCTGTTCGATCTCTTCGAACTCGGACCGCAGCGCTTCGCGGCGGGCATGCTCCTCGTCGGACAACGGTTCCGTTTCGCCCATGACGCGGCGCAGGCCGGCGGTGTGGCCGTAAGGGAAATCCGGAGCGACCTCGATCCACTTCCAGCCTTCGGCCTTGATCGCCTCTGCTTGGGTAGCGAGCTTCTCGGCGACAAGCTTCTCCAGCAGCGCCGCGTCCTGCAACCATCCTTCGTCATTCTGCGAGAACAGGTCGCGCAGCACGATGCCGCCGGCTTCCTCATAGGCCGCGAGCCCAACGAAGCGGGCGCGCTTGTCGGAGGCGCGGATGGAGTTTTCGGTCAGCAGCTTGCGGATGCAATAGGGCTCCTTGTTGTAGCCGCGCTGCACGGTCTCCCAGACCTGCTCCTGCCGGGCATGGTCGTCGGCGATGGTGAACGACATGAGCTGCTCGAGCGTCATCTCGTCGGCGGCATAGACATCGAGCAGCTTCGGCGACACGCTGGCCAGCTTCAGCCGCTGCTTGACGATCTGCGGCGTCACGAAGAAGCGGGCGGCGATCTCCTCCTCGCCGAGGCCCTGCTCCTTGAGCGACTGGAAGGCGCGGAATTGATCCAACGGGTGGAGTGATACGCGCTGGCAATTTTCGGCCAGCGAATCCTCTTCCAGAATGCCGTCCTCGCGCACGATGCAGGGGATCGGGGCTTGTCTACCCAGCCGCTTCCGCTTGACCAGCAGCTCCAGCGCCCGGTAGCGGCGGCCGCCGGCCTGCACCTCGTATCTGTCGGCGGGCTGACCGTCTTCACCGATCACCGCCCGCACGCTCAGGGACTGCAACAGCGTGCGCCGGGCGATGTCCTCGGCCAGTTCCTCGATCGATACACCGGCGCGCACCCGCCGGACGTTGCGGGTGCTGAGCACCAGCTTGTCGAATGGAATGTCCCGCGCCTGGGACAGCGTGATCTTCTCAACTTTCGCCTTTGCCATGTCGGTTCTCCGTGACGAGCCGGAGAAAGCCCTCTTTCCCCAACCGGGCTCGTCACAATGACACCCACTTCCCTTTCCCTCTTCAGGCCGCCGGTTCCGCCGTACCCTCCAGGTCGAGGTTGTAAATCTCCGCTCCGGCCGCGGCGTATGCCCGCGCCACCTCGATCAGCGGCGCATAGGAGAACGCGCCCCAGGGTCTGGAGTCCGGCTTACAGCCGACGGCGATCATCGGGCCCGAGACAGCGAGCCGCACGGCGTCGCCGAAATCGATGCCGGAGGAATCGATCACCGGCAGACCGGCGGCGATGGCTTGGCGCTTGATCATCTCGGCGCAATACCAGGACAGGCTGCTGCGCCCGCCGGATTCATTGACGTAGTGCAGGGTCCAGCCCGTTTGCCCCACGTGCAGATGCCCGCCCGGCGCGGCGAGCGCCTTAGCGATGTCGGCGCTGTAGTCTCGGTCGTCCATGTCCTTTCTCCCGCGACGGGCGGCGCGAACCCGTTCCGCGCCTCGAAACCCATCAGCGGGGAAAGGCCGCCCTCGAACACGAGAGCGGTCAGAACGATGCCGAAGAGAAAAGCGCTACATCGGCCCGATCTCACCGTGGGCGGCCATCAGTGCAAGGGCGATGGATTGGACACCGGCGCCGAGCGAAAGCGCGCGCAGCCTGATGGTTGAGGTGTCGGTCGGTAGCGGAAACAGCGCGTTCATGGCCGCCCTCCCGCCTCCTGCCGGCGCCGCCATTCGGCGGGCGGATAGAAGGTTCCGTCCCAGATGCCACGGCGCAAAAACCGGGCCGTGCCCTCGTCGCTTGTGTAGTTGTAGAGACGATTGGCGTTGCGATCGGCGACGGCCCAGCCGTTCTTCGCCGCCCAGCTACTGATGTCGTCGCCACCGGCGTAGCAAACAGATACGAACCGGCCATGGGCATCGCGGGTCGTGCCCTGCCAGACTTCACAATTGACCTTTCGGCCTTCGAGAAATTTGGTGAGCGCGGCGGCGGCCTCTCTGCCGCAAGGCCAATCCACGCTGTCGCGGCGGCGGCAGCGCTGGTCGATCTCCACGGCATCGACGCCGTAGAGGCGATGCTTCTCGCCGTTGATCTCAATTGTGTCGGCGTCGATCACATTCGCCGGGCCGGAATGCTCATCGTCGAGCGCGGGCCAGAAGGACAGACAGGCGAAAAACACAATGCCGATGACGGCGGACAGGCGGACGAACTGGAACATGGGAGGTCTCCTCATGGGTTGCGGGCGGGCCGGCGCTCTCCTGCCGGCTTCAGCCCTTCACCCGTCAGAAGCCTCCCTTTCCCTCTGTTGCCCGCCCCAGAAGTCCCAGGTAGCCGCCGCTGACCATCTCCTCTGCCTCGCGGACAAGCCGTTGCATGCGGGAGCGGTAACCGGACTCCCAGAGCTCGTGCGCAGCCGTCTCCCCGAAGATCGCCGCCGCCACCTGCCGCCGGCTCGCGCCCGCTATTTCTCCGTCCCAGGCGCGCAGCATCATCGCCCAGCGCCTGGCCCGGCGCTCCGGCGGAAAGAGGCCGCGCGGCAGACGGCCGAGGCGGCAAAGCCCGCACAGCCGTTGCAGCGCCAGAACCTTCGCCTCCATCTGCCGGCGACCCGACAGCAGGTAGCGGAGGCACACCGGGCCGTCGAGAACACTGCCCCCTGTCACCATCAGTTGGAGATGGCGCAAGCCATCGCTGAAAAGCACGTGCTCGGATCCGCCGCAGCACAACACGGTCGCCATAGACGCAAAGTAACGGATATCGAAGGCGTCGGTGTGGCCGGGTGCAATGGGCCGCGCTTCCACGGCGAGCACCGATGGATTGAGATCGGGCAGCCAAAAGACGTCCGTAGCCGGCAGGGCAACGCCAGTGGTGAAAGAAGACGCCCCAGTGTTCGAACGGCCGCGGATTTTGGATACGGAGGATTCGGGGTTGAGCGGCCTTCAGTCGGCGCTCGGCGGCGGACGGAGGGAGTGGCGGCGACACCTGTGGCAGCCGACCCGCAGCCGTGGCGAAGTCGGGATTGCGCTTGAGCCACTCCCAGGCCCAGCCTGCCCGGTCCAGATCGATGAGGGATTTGTAGCTTTCGGGATCGCGCCAGTCGGCGCGCGGACTTATGCCGGGGACGGTCTTCTCCTTGGACATGGGGCTTGTCTCCTCCCATGAGGCCACCCGGCCATGACGGGCGCGGCGCGGCCATTTGACGATCCGTCGCGCGACGCGCGGGACAAGCCGCCTCGTGCCAGGTCGATTTCACTGGCGGGAGGGCGCCGACGACATCGATTACTATCGATAGTTGAAGCGCGGGTTGGCTTCCGTGTTTTCGCGGCGTCTTTCAGGAAATCGTTACAATATTCGCAATGCCAGACCTGCAAACTACAGAATTTAATTAAAGTACAAATGAACTCGAGCAGAGAAAACGAGACCCGATATTGCCACAGTTGCGCCGCTCTCATCACACAGTTGTCACAGGATCATCGATTTTGAAACACACACTCTACCGGGAATGGAACTTGCTAAAGGCCGGCAACCCGCCATCGGCCGAGATATCAATTTTCAGGCGATGGAGATTGCGTCATGGCCGAAACCACTCTGGTCGATTTCACGTCGGATATTGCGTCCCCGGTATTGTCCGTCACACGGCGCATCGCCCGTAACGGCATTGTCGTCAGCCGGTGCGATATCCCGATCAATCCCGGGACACAGATTGTCACGGCACAGTTCGCCCTTTTCATGCATGAAAGCGAGCCGCTGGATCTCATCTGCCGCTCGCCTGTAAGCCGCCGCACCCAGAAATATCCGGTCGCTGCGGGGCACTTTCATTTGAGCCCGGCAGATCGGGCCGCCCATGTCGGCTGGACAGCCGACAAGCAGTCCTTCGTCATCGCAATGGAAAATAGCTTCATCGAACGCACAATCGGCAACGCCTTCGACGGGCGCGTGCCCGAGATCAGAGGTAGAGCGGCGCTCCGCGACCCGGCGGTCGAGGAGCTGATAGCGTGCCTCAGGCGCAGCTTAATCGACAATAGCCGCTGCGGCGGGCTGTGCCTGGACCTCGTCGGCACCTCGCTCGCTCTGCGCTTGTTCGAGACCTATGGCGAAAACGGTAAGCCGCCGCCGTCGATCCGGGGTGGTCTCGGCGCCTCGCGCCGGCGGCGGATCGTCGACTTCATCGAGGCGCATTTGGACGAAGATATCGGACTCGCAGCGCTCGCCGCGGAAGCGGGACTCAGCCCGCATCATTTCGGCAAGGCCTTCAAGGCGACGTTCGGCAAGCCGCCCTGTCGTTACATCACCGAGCGGCGGATTCAGAAGGCGAAGGAGATACTGCTGTCGGACCGCGCGTCGATCACGGACATCGCGCTCGCCCTTGGCTTTTCCAGCCACAGCCATTTCACGGACGTGTTCCGCAAGATGACGGGGACGACGCCTTCGCTGTTTCGCAGGAATTGCGCCTGACCGGAGGCATTAGAGCGTGGCCCTTCCGTTGTGAATCGCCGAGGGGATTCCCAAGGCAGCTTGGTTCTGATTCTCTGTTCCCGAGGCAGGGATCGGGGGCAGCGAGATGGGCAGACCACTATCGATGGACTTGAGGAGGCGGGCGTTGGCTGCGGTCGACGCTGGGGTGAGCCGTCGGGCGGCAGCGGGGCGTTTTGGCGTCTCGGTGTCGTCGGTGATCCGCTGGGACGCGCAGAGGCAGGCGACGGGGCGCTTCGAGCCGAAGCCGCAAGGCGGCGACATGCGCTCGCGGCGGATCGAGGCGCGGCATGCAGACGTCATGGCCGCGTTCGAGGAGGAGCGCGACCAGAGCCTCGAGGAGTTGCGCAGCCGTCTGGCCGGGCGCGGCATCGCCGTGTCGACCTCCGCGCTGTCGCGCTTTTTCCAACGCCACGGCATGACGAGAAAAAAGACCGGGCATGCGGTTGAGCAGGACCGCGCAGACGTCCTGAGGAAGCGCCGCGCCTGGTTCGAGGCGCAGCCCGATCTCGACCCCGAGAAACTCGTGTTCATCGACGAAAGCTGGACGGCCACGAACATGGCGCGGAGCCACGGGCGCTGCCCACGGGGCGAGCGGCTCCGCATGGGGTTCCCGCATGGCCACCGCAAGACCACGACGCTGGTGGCGGGCCTCCGCCTCGACGGCATGGTCGCGCCAATGGTTCTCGACGGGCCGATCAACGGCGACTGGTTCGAGGCCTATGTCGCGCACGTCCTGGTGCCGACCCTGCGCCCCGGCGACGTCGTGATCATGGACAACCTCTCCAGCCACAAGCACGCCTCGGTCAGGGCGATGATCGAGGCGAGGGGCGCGAAGCTCGGGACTGTCAGGAATTTTGTGTCTGAGGCCATGATGATGGAAAGGAGAATCATCACATGGCCATTGAGAATGAACTTTTGGATCAGCTTCTCGCGGGGCGCGATCCGAACGAGGTTTTCGCCAAGGACGGCCTCGTCGACGATCTGAAAAAGGCGCTTTCGGAGCGCATTCTGAACGCCGAGCTGGACGAGCATCTGGACGATGAGCGCGAGGCCGGCGGCCCTGCCAATCGGCGCAACGGGGTGTCGAAGAAGTCGGTCCTGACCGGCACGTCCAAGATGACGCTGTCGATCCCGCGCGACCGGGCCGGCACCTTCGATCCGAAGCTGGTCGCCAAATACCAGCGGCGCTTTCCCGATTTCGACGAGAAGATCATCTCCATGTATGCGCGCGGCATGACGGTGCGCGAGATCCGTGGCCATCTGGAGGAGCTCTACGGCATCGACGTGTCGCCGGACCTGATCTCGGCCGTCACTGACGCCGTGCTGGAGGAAGTCGGCGAATGGCAGAACCGGCCGCTCGACGCGCTCTATCCGCTGGTCTTCTTCGACGCCATCCGGGTCAAGATCAGGGACGAGGGCTTCGTCAGGAACAAGGCCGTCTACATCGCGCTCGGCATCCTGCCCGACGGCACCAAGGAGATTCTCGGCATCTGGATCGAGCAGACCGAAGGGGCCAAGTTCTGGCTGCGCGTCATGAACGAGTTGAAGAACCGCGGCGTCGCCGACATCCTGATCGCCGTGGTCGACGGCTTGAAGGGCTTCCCCGAGGCGATTAACGCCGTCTTTCCCCAGGCGATCGTCCAAACCTGCATCGTTCACCTGATCCGCCATTCGCTCGAGTTCGTGTCCTGGAAGGACCGCAAGACCGTTATGCCGGCGCTGAAGGCCATCTACCGGGCCCAGGACGCAGAGGCGGGCATGAAGGCACTGGAGGAGTTCGAGGCCGGCTACTGGGGCCAGCGCTATCCGGCCATCGCCCTGAGCTGGCGGCGCAACTGGGAACATGTCGTGCCCTTCTTCGCCTTTCCCGAGAGCGTGCGCCGGATCATCTACACCACGGATGAGATCGACAAGCGCTTTGCTCCAGATTGTGGTATTCTTTTTATGCGCGGGTGACCTCGTGGCGAAGCGCGGTGCATCGGCTGCAAGCGCCGCCGGGCAGCCTATTCAAGCCTTGCCGGATTGAGGCGCCCGCGCGCCCTTCCTTTGGGCGGGCGCGGGCGCCAGGCCCCCACAAAGTGCGCGTAACTCTCCTCGGCCTTTCGCGCGATGTTCATCTCCTGATGCCGCAGTTTCTTCACGTGGTAGGCATAGCTTGGCCCACGCGCGTTACCTTTCCTCTGCGGCTTGCCCGCCTGAAGTTCCATGCCGCGCACCTTGTGGGCGACCAGGCTGGGGCGAGCCCACAAATAGTCCTTCTCCTTGGTGAGCATGTGCCAGGCTAGAACGGCCAGCTTCCGCGCCACGGCGACCGCGGCCACCTGATGCCCACGCTTGGCCCGGATCCGGACGAAGAAGGCGTGCAGCGGCCCGGGTGCCTTCGCCGCTGCCCATGCCGCCTCGACTAGCATGGCCCGGACATGGCTCCGTCCGACCTTGCTGATGCGCCCATGATGGGCGGCGCCAAGTCCGGACTGACGCACACGGGGATTGAGGCCGAAGTAGCTGACCAGCTTCTGGGGGGATTTGAACCGGGCGATGTCACCGATTGCCGCCATCAGTCCGACCGCCACCGTCAGATTGACGCCGGTGATGGTCAGAAGTCGCCTGATCGCGGGATCGACCAGCGCGCTTTCGGCAATCTCCCGATCGAGCACCGCCAGGTCCTCACCCAGCCTGTCAAGCTCGCGCATGTGCCGTTCGATTGCCATCCACTCATCCTCCGGTAGGGGCTGTCGAGCAAGCCAGCCCCGGCCCCGGCCGCCAAACAGATCGGCATGCGGGCATTTCGGAATCAGATAGGCGTAAAGGATCGAATGCACCTCGTTCTTGATCCGGGTGCGATGCCGCACAACTTGGTAGCGTCGAGCAACCAGCCTGCGCATCCGCTCGGTGGCGGCATCCGGTGTCCAGATCTCAGGCAGATAGCCCGCCGCATAAAGGCTGGCCAAGGTGCCTGCATCGACCTTGTCGGTCTTTATGTGGGCATGGGCAATCGCCTTTACCTGCAGCGGATTGGCGATCACCACCCGCTTCACGAATGGCGAAAGCACCCGTGAGACAGCCATGCAGTTGCCGGTCGCCTCGATCACCACCTCGTCCGTCTCCAAAAGGCTCTTGCCGAAGCCTTCCAGTGCCGTCCGGGTCATGTCCACACGGCCACCATGACGAAGCTTGCCCTCTTCCCAGAAAACCACCTCGCCGAAGGTTCGGTGGATATCCATTCCGATAACGCGTCGCATGCGCGCCTCCTGTCCATCAGGTTGACGACGGGAGCGGCGGGCGACACGACAACTACGGATTCGCGCTCGCGGCGCAACCGGGCGAGTCGCAGAGGCGGCCAGCTACTAACACGAGCTCGCAGCTCATCGTGTGCATCGGCCTGCCCGCACCTTCGTGCTCCCGGTGCCTCTGTCCCGGATGGTCGCACCATACGCTGCGAATTGATTCACCGCAGCCGGACTTCGGCACCAGGAATCTCATACCGGTTACGGATGCGATTGAAGCGCTGAACTCCAAGCTGAGGCGGGCCGTTCGCACCCGCGGCTACTTCCCAAGTGACGATGCCGCCATGAAGCTGCTATATCTGGTCCTCAATCACGCGGCCGAGCAATGGAAACGGCCGCCGCGCGAGTGGTTTGAGGCCAAGACCCAATTCGCCGTCGTCTTCGGCGAAAGGTTCGTCAGCCAGTGACGGAAACGGGCCTCAGGCACAAAATATCCGACAGTCCCCGAAGCTCAGCTTTCTTCCGCCCTACAGCCCCGACTTCAACCCCATCGAGATGGCCTTCGCGAAGCTGAAGGCGCTGCTGCGCAAGGCCGCTGAGCGCACCGTCGAAGGCCTCTGGTCCGCCATCGGTCGCCTCGTTGACATCTTCACGCCCGAGGAATGCGCCAACTACTTCGCCGCCGCAGGATACGATGCAGATTGATCGGGAAACGCTCTAAATCGACATATGCCCGCAGGCCGCCGGCGCCATTCCGTATTATGATGGGTGGAGCAGCGCCTCGCACCCGAAGCCCGGCGGCAGCCCGAACGGATGCCATGGATGTGCAAGGCGTGGAGGACGGGCACATGGCCAAAGTCGACCCCGAGATCGCCGACGACGTGCCGTGGGCGGACGAAGTCACCCCCTATGACGAGGACCATTTCATCACCCAGGGTCTCGATTCCGAGCCGATTGACAGGCAATGCGCCGGTTTTCGGAAGCGTCTACCTGTTCTTCAGCTTGTCAACGCCCGCTACGAGCGCGGCGCCATGATCCTAAGCTCCAACCGCGGCTTTGATGAATGGGGCGAGGTGTCGCCACAGCACGCCTCGACCGCTACTCTACCACGCCGTCGTCATTCAGATCGAGGGCACCAGCTTATCCAGGGCTACTTGGCGGAGATGGCCACGCGATTGGACGCGCCGCAGCTACTGTACCAGCGCGGGCCGCAAGTGCTGGATCAGGCCTGCGTTGTGACATGCGGACCTCGATGGCGAATTGGTATGCCACTGAAGTGGCTCGGACAGGGGCAGGCACCGGCTGTCCAATCGCGCGGCGAGATCGAGGAAACTTCCATGGTTGGCTCCGGTTGGCGCTCGCCGAGCGAGCGACGTGGTCGGTTCACCGCAGGCCCGTTTTGTTTCAGCTGTCCTTGTCGTTGACAAGCAGTGGTGCATCCGCAGGGAGTTCGTCGACAAAGATGATCTCGTCCACGCGCAGGCGGGCATGAAGCTCGAACGCATTCTTGGCGGCGGCTTCAGCGGTGGCACGATCCGCGTTCTCCTGGAGCACAATTGAGATGCGGACAAGGTCGCGATCATTCTCACGCGCGGCCACGGCCTGAGCCGCTATTGCGCCGGGTGTGGCAATCACCACCTCCTCGATCACGCGCGGATAGACGAAGATCTCCCGCACCTTTACTGCCGCGCCTACGCGCCCCTGAAGGGCCGACAGGCGGCGCACACTGCCGTCGTGGTTGCTTTCCAGCGCAAAGGCGCTGTCACCAGTGCCAAAGCGAATCATCGGCCAAGTGGCGTCGCGTGCGGTCACCACGACCTCGCCCGTCTTGCCGTGGGGGAGTTGGTCGCCGCTGACAGGATCGCAAATCTGCACCACCCGGTCGGGATGGACGACGTAACCTTCACCGCTATCCTCATAGGCGACCAGACCGAGATCGGCCGTGGCATAAGCCGCCCAGGTTGAAACGCCGTAGTCAGCTTCGATTCTACGGCGCTTGGCCATCCAGTCGCCCATTTCCCCGCCCAGAAAGGCGGTCTTCACTTTCCAGGCGCCGCGGCCATAGGTCTCGATCACCCTGTCGGCCAGGGTCAGGAAGAATGCCGTCGACGCGCAAATGCAAGTGACGCCGGTCTCGACGACGATCTGGGCTTGCAATTCGGTGTTGCCGACGCCGCCGGGAATGACGGTGGCGCCCGCGGCCTGCGCGGCCTCGTCAAAGAGAAGCCCGGCCGGCACGAGGTGATACATCCAGGTGTTCAGAATGACATCCCCCTTGCCGACTCCTGCCGTCTTGAACAGCAGGTCCAGCCCGTGACCGCCGCCGCCGGGCAGCGCCGGTTCAAAAATCGGCCCGGGTGAGACATAGATGCGCGCTATCTCCTTCAGATCGGCGGCGAGGAACCCGCCGAAAGGCGGGTTCTCTCTTTGGAGCTTCAGCAGCTCCTCTTTCTTCATCACCGGCAGGCGGGAGAGCTCGGCCAGTGATGACACCTTGCCAGGGTCGAACCCCGCCGCTTCGAACCGCGCCTTCAGGCCCGGTGCCTTCGTTGCCGCCGCGCTGTAGGCGGTCGCGATGTCCTGATAGATGTCAATGGACATTGCTTCCTATTCTCCCCTGCTCGGCTCGGCTCAGATCGGGCAGTCCTTGCGGAAGTTCGGCGTGCGTTTCTCGCGATGCGACAGGACGCCTTCCTTGACATCCTCGCTCATGAAGCCGAGCATTTCGAGAGCAGTGGAGGCGTCGAAGATCGGGCCGGCCTGGCGCAACCAGTTGTTGAGCGAGTATTTTGTCCAGCGGATCGCGCTCTGCGAGCCATTTGCCAGCTCGGTGGCGATGTCGAGCGCGGTCTGCTGTAGAACCTCATCCTCGACACACATCGACACTAGCCCGATCCGGTCAGCCTCCTCACCCGAGACCGGCTTGCAGGTCATCAGATAGTACTTCGCCTTGGCCATGCCGCACAGCAGCGGCCAGATGATCGCGGCGACATCGCCGGCGGCGACGCCGAGACGGGGGTGGCCGTCAACGATCTTGGCCTTCTTGCCCGCGATCGACACGTCGGCCAGGATTCCGACGACCAGGCCGGCACCGGCCGCCGGACCGTTAATCGCCGATATGATCGGCTTGTTGCAGTTAATAATATTGTAAACGAGGTTCTTGGCCTCTTTCCACGTCTTCATGATCTCGTGCGAATTACCGATCATGCTCTCGATCAGGCTGAAATCGCCGCCCGCCGAAAACGCCTTGCCAGCACCGGTGACGATCACCGCATTGATGTCGGGATCGCGATCGATGTCGATCCACATATCGGTCATCTGCGTGTGGGTCTCGGCGTCCACCGAGTTGAAGGTATCGGGCTGGTCGAAGGTGATGCGCAGCACACGCTCGGCCGGATAATCGAATTTCAGCTTGTCGTATTTCGCGTAACGATCGGACATCATAAATCCTCCCTCATGGTCAGCCCGGCAGGCCCAGGACAGCTTTCGATAGAATGTTGCGTTGGATCTCGTTCGACCCGCCGTAGATCGTGGTCGGCCGGGCCTTGTAGAAGGCCGCCAGAACATCGACGCCAACATTGCCGACCTGCAATGGACCGAGGGTGCCGCCGTCGGGTCCTGCCGCCTCGATCATGAGTTCGGTGATCTTCTGAAACGTCTCGGTCACCCAGATCTTGAGCATCGAGACATCCGCACCCAGCGGTTCGCCCCGCTTGAGTTGATCGGCGAAGCGCGCGTAAAGCGCCGCGTGATCCTCGACATCGAGCGCGACCTCGGCGAACCGGTCGCAAAAGACCGGGTCGTCGAAGCGGCCGGCACCGCGGGCGTAGGTTTCAAGCTGACCAAGCGCGTTCTGGGCCAGATTCGGTGCGCCGATAAACACGCGCTCGAAGCTGAGCAGGGACTTGGCCATGGTCCAGCCCTTGTTCAGTTCGCCGACCAGATTTTCGCACGGGGTGCGGGCATCGTCGAAGAAGACCTCACAGAACTCGGTTTCGCCCGCCAGCGTGGTGATCGTTCGGACCTCGACCCCCGGCTGATCCATCGGCACGAGAATGAAGCTGATGCCCTGCTGCTTCTTCTGGGCCTTCGGATCGGTGCGCACCAGCATGAAAATCTGCGTCGAGTCATGCGCCATCGTCGTCCAGATCTTCTGTCCGTTGATCACGAACTCGTCCCCGTCGATCACGGCGTTCGTGCGCAGGTTCGCCAGATCGGACCCTGCGCCCGGCTCGGAATAGCCCTGGCACCAGATGTCCTCGCAGCTCAGAATGCGGGGCAGCCAGTATGCCTTTTGAGCATCGGTGCCGAACTTGATGATGAGCGGGCCGACCATCTGCACGCCCATGTCGCGGCCGCGCACGACCCCCCAACGCTGCTGTTCCTCATAGAAAATGAGAAGCTTGGCCGCGTTCAGCCCCATGCCGCCGTACTCCGCAGGCCAGGCCGGTGCGACCCAGCCCTTGGCATGGAGCTTGCGGTGCCAGTGCTCGATTTCGGCGAACTTCGGGCGATGCGAAAGATTGCGCAGCTCTTCGGGATACTCGGTTTCGAAGAACTGCCGTATCTCCCTGCGGAAGTCCGCGTCGCTCGTGGCGTTGTAGTCGATCACTCTGCGGCCTCCTCTGCGTTGCGGGCGTTCAGCCAGAGCCGCCGGTGATGGACGTCGTCGCCCAGCCAGGCCGAGAGCACCAGCGCCCTGTTCAGGTAAAGCCCAATGTCGAACTCGTCGGTGTAGCCAACCGCGCCATGCAGCTGGATGGCCTCGCGCGTGATCTTCCTGGCCGTGGTGCCAGCCCGGGCCTTGGCGCGGCTGGCCTGGCGGGCACGCAGGCGCGGGGCTTCTGTCGCGTCCATCAGGCCTAGCGCGTCGCGCACGCCCGCTTCGGCCACTTCCTGCATGACATGCATGTCCACCGCGCGATGCTGAATGACTTGGAACGAACCGATTGGCTTGTCGAACTGTTCGCGCGTCTTGATGTAGTCGAGCGTGATCTCCAGCGCCTTTGCGCTGACCCCGACAAGCTCGGCCGCCGTCAGCGCCGTCGTGTCGCTGACAGCAGCTTCCAGAGCCTTTGCGACGGCCGGGCCCTTTGCGAGCAATTCGGCTGGCGCGCCCGACAGGTGTAGCTCGGCCAGTATACTGCCATCGGACTGACGCCGTTTGTCGATGGCTATGCCCTTGCCGCCGGGTTCAACCAAAGCGAGAGCCGGGCCGCCGCCGGCCTCCGCCACGACGAGGATGCCATTTGCAGCAGCCACCCCCGCGACCCAGGATTTCATCCCGGTCAGAGCGCCGTTCTCGAACCGACATGACAGGGTGTTGGAGAGACCTTTGGCGTCACGCTCCTGCCATGCTGTTGCCAGGACCGTCGTGCCGGCCAGCGCCTCGGTCAGAAGCGCATGCTCGGGGCAGAGTCGGCGTAAAAGGCCAATTGCGAGCCCGACCGAGGCGACCACAGGTTCGGGCGCGATCACCCGGCCTACTTCTTCGGCGATGATACCGGCGGCGGCCAGCCCCATGCCGAGGCCGCCGGCCTCTTCGGGAACCATAGCGCCGAACACGCCAGCCTCGGCCAGTTCCGTCATCACGGGCGCATCCCAGCCGCCGCCTTCGTCCCTGATCTTGCGCGCTCGCGCCACGCCGCCCGCGCGCTCGAACAGCGTGCGGACGCTTTCGCGCAACAGGCGGAGATCGTCCTGATCGTGATGTGCAGCGTTGCTCATTTTTCCTCCGAGAGCCGGCGCTTGATCATCACCGGAGTATCGGCAGTGAACACGACCTGTCCTGCGGGATTAATGGCTCTGAGCGCGTAGGCCAGCACGCCCCTGTCCGGCTTGCTCTTCGAAGGTTTGACCGAAGAGACTTCCAGTTCGATGTCGAGCGCCTCGCCGGGCCGAACAGGCCGAGGCCATCTCAGCGAATCGAAACCCAGCCCCCCGATATTGGCGATCTCCGGCATCATTCCATGCATGACTGGCTTGAACACCTGCAGCATCGTCTGAAAGCCCGAGGCGATCAGGCTGCCGTGGACGGACACGGCATAGTTCTCATCGGTGTGCAGCCGCTGCGGATCCCATTCATGCGCGAACGCAATGATCTCCTCCTTGCTCAGCGGCTCTGCGCGGAACCTGTAGATCTGACCTGGCTGGAAGTCTTCCAGATATTTCATGAGACCTTGCCCGCTGCCGCAAACCCGGCGTCCACCCCTTCGGCGCTGTGCGAGATGCGCTCGCGATTGAACTGCTCGAGCTTGGGATAGGTCCTTTTGAAAACGCGCAGGAATTCCTCCATCGGTGCGTCGACGTAGAGCCCCCGATCGTTCACATATTCCATGTGCCGCTGGTCTTTGACGTCGAATTCGTGAAACAGCGCGTCGCTGTTGCCATCGAAGACCAGCGGCCTGACCCCGAACCGCTCGCACAGCTCCATGTTGAACGCAGGCGTGATCTTATAGGTATTGCCGTCGAGCCAGAGCTGCACGTAGCCGTGATAGACGAAGAGGTCAGTGCCCATCAGCTCCCGCAGCTTGGGCGTGTTCAGATGGTTGCGCACATCGGCGAATCCCAGCGCTGCGGGAATGTCGACCGCGCGTAGGCAGGCCGCCAAGAGGATCGCTTTGGGCACACAGAAGGCGGCCTGCGCTCCGGCGATGGCGCTCGCGCGGTAAGCATCGGTCGTCAAGGCGAAGGTGTACGGATCATAACGGATACCGTCCCGCACCGCCTCGAACAGGCGGATCGCCTTTTCGGTCTGCGATGCATCGTTGGGTAGATCGCGCAGAGCCCGGGCGACGAACTGCTGGACCTCGGGGCTGTCGCTGTTCACGAAATACGTGGGCACGACGTATCTCGCGGCCTCTTCCGGGAGCTCTTCTTGGGAGGTCGTCATCATATCCACCTTCTGGGAGATGCAATTCTAACATCTGTTAGATTAACGGGCCACGCTGCCACCGTCAATGGTTCGGCGTTCTTGGCGGTGTCTCATGGGTCGGGCAGCCCGAAATAGCGGTTGTCACGACCGAGATCGGGCGCGGCCTCGTCGCTGGAGGGCGGCGCGCGAAAAGCCGGCGCGATCGGCAGCGGCAGAGCGGGTACGCGCCGTTCCCCGATTCGCACCCGCCGGTCGTAAACGCCCCGCTTGGCAAAATGGTCGTTGGATGCCGCCTCGGCCGGGGTCTTGACCACCGTGCAGCAGCAATCGGCCTTGGCCACAAGCGGTTCCCAGTACGAGGCCGGATGCGTCGCCAAGAGGCGGGCAACTTCGGCGGTGCTTGCTTGCGGATCGGCGAGGTCGTCGCGCAGCTCCGCCCCTAGTCCGATCACATCGCAGAAGGCCTGCCAGAACTTCTCTTCGAGTGCCGCCACGGCGATCTGCCGTCCGTCGGCGGCGGAATAGAGCCGGTAACGCGCCAATCCGCCCGTCAACCGGTCGGCGCCATTGCCAATCGGCTCTCCGGCGACAACGCCCTTGGCATGCGCCCAATAAGCAAAAACGAAGGCGCCCTCGGCCATGGCGATGTCGAGATGGGCACCCTGCCCCGTACGGTCGCGCTCGCGCAGGGCGAGCAGGATATTGAGCACCGCCGGGTAGCTGCCGCCCCCAATGTCGGCCACCAGCGCGAACGGCATTGTCGGCTGCTCGTCGGGACCGCGACTGAGCGACAGGATTCCGGCGTCGCCGACATAATTCAGGTCGTGGCCGGCAAAGTCCCGTTTAGGCCCCGTCTGTCCGTAGCCTGTGATCGAGCAATAGACGATGCCCGGATTGATGGCACGCACCGCCTCATATCCCAGGCCCAGCCGATCCATCACGCCGGGGCGGAACTGCTCGACAAGGACATCGGCCTTCTCGATCAGCGGACGGAGGCTCTCCACTGCACCCTCAGCCTTCAAATCCAGCGCAATCGATTTCTTGCCGCGATTCAGGATTGCGTAACCGATGCTGACGCCGTCGATTTTCGGCTCCGTATGACGCGCGTCCTCGCCCATGCCGGGGCGCTCCAGCTTGACTACTTCCGCCCCAGCCTCGGCCAGCATCAGGGTCGCCAAGGGGCCAGGCAGAAGCGTGCTGAAATCCAGCACGAGAATATCGCTGAGCGGCTGAGCCATGGTCGCTGTCCTCAGACGAAGCGGGCCGCGCCGTTGTTCAGCACCACGACCTGACGCTCGGGGATCGAGGCTTTGAACCGGGCTTCGTCGCCTTCCCGCCAGATATGAAACCGCACCGTCTCGCCCGGATAGACCGGGGCGGAAAAGCGCACGTCCAGTCCGGTCAGCCGGCTCGCGTCATAGTCGCAGAGCGTCTTGAGAATGGCGCGGGCCGCCAGCCCGTAGGTGGCCAGGCCATGCAGGATCGGGCGCTCGAAACCTGCCGCACGGGCGATCTTGGGATCAGCGTGCAGCGGGTTGTAATCGCCCGACAGGCGATAGATCAGCGCCTGGCGCGGCAGCGTCGCAAGATCGCAAACATGGTCGGGCTCGCGCTCGGGGACGGACGCAGGCGTCGGTCCCGGTTTGTTTTCGCCGCCGAACCCGCCGTCGCCGCGGCAGAAGGTCGACATCGAGACATTGGCCAGCGTCTCGCCGCTGGCCGCATCGATGATGTCACGACTCAGATAGATCACCGCGCCGCGCTCTTCACCCTTGTCGGAGATTTGGTCGATCCTGGTACGGCCGATCAGTTCACCTTTGACCGGCAATGGCTTGTAGACATCCAGCCACTGCTCGCCGTGCAGGACCTTCTTCCAATCGATCCCGGCGCGCGGATCGCGCAGCCAGAAACCGGGATAGCCAAGCGTCACCGCCATTGACGGCACGGCCATCAACCCGTCCTCATAGACATAGGCTAGTTCTTTTTCGTCGGTCGGATTCTCGCCAAAGCCCAAGCCGAGCGCATAGAGCATGGTGTCGCGCTCGGTGAGGGTTTGCGTTACGTCTTCAAACTCCCAGTTCGAGAGAGCCTCATAATTGAGCGGCATCACTTCGCCTCCCCAGTCGTTTCACAACGTGTTCTCCGAGCCCAGAATCGCGGTGACCTGGCTCGACAGCGTGCCGCCGTTGCCGTGGGCAAGCGCCAGATCAACATTTGCGATCTGAAGTCCCGGCGCATCGCCCCGGATCTGGCGGGTCGCCTCGATCACCGTGAAGATGCCGTACATGCCCGGATGCACGCAGGAGAGCCCGCCGCCGTTGGTGTTGACCGGCAGCTCACCCCCCGGCGCGATTCGCCCGCCTTCCACGAAGGCCCCACCCTCCCCCTTCTTGCAAAAGCCCAAATCCTCCAGAAAGAGGATCGTGTTGATGGTGAAGGCGTCGTAGAGTTCGACCACGTCGATGTCGGACGGAGATACCCCTGCTGCGGCAAAGGCGCGCGCACCCGACTCCCTGGCCGCCGTGACGGTGAAATCCGGCATCTGGGAAATCTGTCGATGCGTGCTCTCGGCGGCGCAACCGAGGACGTAAACCGGCGGCTTGGGGAAATCCCTCGCCCGCTCCGACCGCACCATCACGATCGCCCCACCGCCATCGGTGACGAGGCAGCAGTCGCGCACCGTCAGCGGATCGCTCACGATGCGGGCGGCCAGCACGTCCTCGCGTGTCAGATCGCCGCGCTCGAAGGCCTCGGGATTGTGCTGCGCCCAGGCCCGCGCGGCAACCGCCACATCGGCCAGCTGTTCGCGCGTGGTGCCGAATTCGTGCATGTGGCGCGCCGCCGCAAGAGCATAGGCGGAGATCGGGTAGCGCGGGCGATAGATCTGTTCGTAAGGCGGTGGCCGCGAGGCCGTAACGAGCTTGCCCGACCCACTGCGCTGGTTCGAGCCGTAGACGATCAGCGCCACATCACACAACCCCGCCGCGAGCGCCATGGTGGCCGCGGTGATGTAGTTGACGAACGAAGAGCCGCCGGTCATCGTCCCCTCGACGAAACGCGGGCGGATGCCAAGATATTCCGCTGCCATCAACGCTGGCATGCTGTCTTCCATCATCGTGCAAAAGAGTCCGTCCACATCGGACAGTTTCAGCTGCGCATCCGCCAGTGCCGCCAGGCCTGCCTCTGCCATGATGTCGTAGGCCGTCAATCCGGGCGCCTCGCCCAAGCCGGCGTGTCCGGTTCCCACGATCGCAGATTTGCCGCGCAGCTTGTTCTCCATCTCTTCAGCCCCCTTCCGGCCTGCACAGCACGGCGGGGGTGCCATCAATCTCTCCCGCATAGGCGATCACCGCCATGCCGATCTCCACGTCAGGAGGCGCAACGCCCTCAACGCGGCTCATCATCCGAACCCGTTCCTCCAGCTCGACGATGCAGACGTTGTAATCGCCGCCGCGATCGGGCGGGCGCCGGACGACCGTTGTGGTATGGATCTCGCCCTTGCCCGAAACCTCGTGTGACGTGAACGAGGTTGCGTAACAATGCGGACAGACCACGCGCGGGAAAAAGTGGAAACGCCCGCACGCGTTGCATTTGGGAAGAACCACCTTGCCTTCTGCCAGCCCCCTTCGAAAGGCTACATCTGGGCCTTCGTGCATTCTCAACCACCCTTCCCTAGCTGCGCTTCCGGGCCATCTGAGTTGACGATATTTCTAACAGATGTTAGATTTCTGGCAAGCTCAAAATTCACGCGTTCGAGAAGAATATGAACATCGACGAAAAGGGCCCGCTGCATGGGCTGCTTGTGGTCGCACTGGAACAGGCGGTTGCTGCGCCGTTCTGCTCGTCGCGCCTTGCAGATGCAGGGGCCCGGGTCATCAAGGTGGAACGCAAGGGATCGGGCGATTTTGCTCGCGGATACGATAGAGCGGCAAACGGGGAAAGCGCCTATTTCGTCTGGCTTAACCGGGGCAAGGAATCCCTGGAGCTTGATATCAAGGACCCAGACGATCGTGCGCTGCTGGAACGGATTCTCGCCCGCGCCGATGTGTTCCTGCAGAACCTCGCTCCCGGCTCGCTCGAAAAGCTGGAACTGGATTCGGCATCGCTGCGCGCGCGTTTCCCGCAGCTCGTCACCTGCGATATCACGGGCTACGGCGATGATGGGCCGATGCGTAATGCCAAGGCCTATGACCTGCTTGTGCAATGCGAGAGCGGACTGGCATCGATCACCGGCACGCCGGACGGACCGGGACGGGTCGGCATTTCGGTGTGCGACATCGCCTCGGGAATGACTGCCCATGCGGGGATTTGCGAAGCGCTGATCGAACGCCAGCGCACCGGGCGCGCCCGCGGCGTCAGCGTGGCGATGTTCGACACCATGGCCGATTGGATGGCGGTGCCGCTTATCTTTCACGATTGTGCCGGACGTCCAACGCCTCGGGTGGGCCTCAGTCATCCGGTGATCTGCCCCTATGGCGCCTATACCTGCCGCGATGGCGGCCAGATCGTACTGTCGGTGCAGAACGAGCGCGAATGGGGGCGCTTTTGCAACATGGTTCTGAAACGGCCCGAACTCGTTGAGGACCCGCGTTTCGACGGCAATGACAACCGCAATCGCAACCGGGATGTATTGCAGCCGATGATCGAATCCGCTTTCGCTGCGCTCGACAGGGCGCAGATGCTGGCGCTCCTGCGTGAAGCCGACATCGCCTCGGGCGCGGTCAACAACGTTGCGGCGCTTTCCAGCCACCCGCAGCTCGACCGGACGCTCATTCAGTGCCCTTCGGGCGAAGTTGGTCTACCGGCACCACCGATTCGCAGGTCGGGCGAAAATATGCCGCTGGGCGCCTCACCTGCGCTGGGGGCGCATAATGCGGCGATCCGGCGGGAATTCGCCGCGCCCGTCGCAGGCGAGGACCAGACATGAGCGAGGCAAGACCCGCACTTCTGTCGGGGGTCCGGATTATTGACATGACCTCGGTCGTGTTCGGTCCCTTGGCCACGCAGATGCTGGGTGATCTAGGGGCCGACGTCATCAAGGTAGAAAGCCCCGAGGGCGATATGCTGCGCCAGGTACAACCCGCTCAAAGCCCCGGCATGGGAGCAGCCTTTCTGGGCGTGAATCGCAACAAACGCAGCGTCGTGCTGGATCTCAAGACCGATGACGGCCGGCGGTCTTTGCGCCGGCTTTTACGCGACGCCGATGTCTTCATATCCAGCATTCGCCCTGCCGCGCTGGCCCGCTTGTCTCTGGCACCGGACGCTCTGCGCCGCGAAAATCCCCGTCTTGTTACCGTGGCTGCCGTGGGCTTCGGCTCGGATGGGCCGTACCGCGACAAGCCCGCCTATGACGACAGCATTCAGGCGGTCTCGGGCATGGCGGGGCTGGCCACGATGCGCGACCCGGGCGCGCCGCCCTCCTATGCGCCAACCATTCTGGCCGACAAGCTGGGCGGAGTCACGGCGGCCTGGGCGGTCATGGCCGCGCTCTATCACCGGGAACGCACGGGCGAGGGGCAGCATGTCGAGGTGCCGATGTTCGAAACGCTGGCATCGTTTCTGCTGGTGGAGCACATGGCCGCCGCGACATTCGAAGACCTCCCACAAAGCTTCGGCTACAGCCGCATGCTGGTGCCGCATCGCCGTCCGGTCCAGACGAAGGACGGCTATATCACCATCCTTCCCTATTCCAATGCGCAATGGGCCCGCTTCTTTCGCGCCATCGGGCGTGAAGACATGCTCTGTCATCCGTGGGTGACGAACATGGACGAACGCAGCCGGAACATCGGTGCAGTCTATGACATGGTCGCGCAGTTTGCGCCGTCGCGGACGACACAGGAATGGATCGACCTGATGGAGGAAGCCGACATCCCGGTCATGCCGGTGCGGATGCTGCCCGCCCTGCCGCAGGATCCGCATATCGAGGCAACCGGATTCTTCCAGCGCGTGGCGCATCCCACCGAAGGCACCATTTGGACAACGAAACCTCCGGTGAAGTTTTCGGCCACGCCGGCGCGGCACGATCTGCGTCCCGCGCCGCGCCTTGGTGAACATAGCGAAGAGATCCTGAGCGGAGTGGTGGAGGACTGAACGGCTTTCCAGCTCCGGGAGCGACCACGCGCCCGTTAGAGGCTGCTAGCTCTAGCGGTTCTTCGCAAGGTTTTAGGAATGCCGCATCAGATCGGTAGCAATGCTGTCGAACGGTTTTTCCCGCTTTCTCGCGGTGTGGCGTAAGAGGTGTTCTGCTCACACGTCCTGCGCTGGGGCATAGTGCCAGGGCATGAACTCGCCGATGCGGCTGTTAAGGTGGCCGGCGTCTTATCGGTGGGACGCGCGGCTATCGGGAAGACGAGCGCCAGGATCAGCCCTGCCTGCATCAGCAGCAGGCCGGAGCGGGTCGGCGTGTAGCTCTGGATCGTCTGCGCGAACAGCGGAATCACGAAGGTCGAATCGTAGATTGCCGCCCCGAAGATGAAGGCCAGGACGGACGCGCCCGCATAGACCCGGTTCGTGAAGAGCTTGAGATTGAGCATGGGCGCGGGGCGTGTGCAGTTCCCAGACGACGAAGCCGATGCCCGAGATAAAGGCGACGGGGAAGTCGCGCAGGATGGAATCGGAGAACCATCCATCACGTTGTTCATTCGACAGGCCGTTGAGCAAGGTCACGAGGAACACGGTCATCAGCCCGAAACCCATCCAGTCGAATTTGCGCGGCGATCCCGAAATTGCCCGCCCCGGCATGAAGAGGGGTGGCAAGGAACAGCCCGACAAGGCAGAACGGCACGGCATGAAGAGGACATAGCGCCAGCTGAAGCTGTCCACCATGATTCCGCCCAGCGTAGGGCCGAGTGCCGGGGCCACGCCGATGCCGTAGATGCCCATGGCCGAGCCGCGCTTTTCCGGTGGAAAGACCTGGAAGATCACCTGCATGGCCAGGGTTGCAGGATGCCGGCCGCATGACGGCCACAGGCTTGCCGCCACGGTCGACCAGACCGTCGCCATCAGCGGCGTCGATCCAGATGGGGTAATCGGCTTCGTGCCTCATCTTCGCCGACCGGAAAGGAAGGAAGGTGCTGCGCTTCAGGCTGATGACAAGACGTGGTCTGAACGAAACAGCCACAAGCATCAGAAAGGTGAAGCGCAGCATGAAGTATTATGTGTGTCTCGACGTCTCTTTCAAAGAAACGAGCGTGTGCATTGTCGATGAAAGCAGAAATATCTGCCGGGAGAAGAAGGTGATATCTCACCCGGGCGATCTGGTCGCTGTCCTGAGCGACCCCGCATTGAACTTTGAACGTGTTGGCACGATTAGAGTTCGGGCGAGGTAATCGTAAAATTGAAGGATGGACGCGAGCTCGGACACCGCGAGCATGTGAACCGCGGCGCCTCGGACCGTCCGCTGTCGGAAGAGGAGATCGTCGCGAAGTTCATGGAAAACGCCGCGACGGCGTTGTCGGTTGAGGCCGCACAACGGGTGCAGGAAGCAGTGCTCGGGATGGATGGCGGCCTTGCCGCGCACGCGCTGTCGGCCGTTCTCGCCGGACGTCGCTGAGAAGAGGTACAGCCCAATGAAGGACGAGCGGGACGAACAGGAACAGATGATGCTCGACATGGTCGACCGCTTCCTCGAGACAGAAGTGGCGCCCCATGTCCATAAGCTCGAACACGACGACATCTATCCCGAGGAGATCGTGGAGAAGATGAAGGCGATGGGGCTGTTCGGCTGCATCATCAAAGAGGAATATGGCGGGCTGGGCCTGTCCGCAACCGCCTATGCGCGGATCATCGAACGCATCTCGCGCACCTGGATGTCGCTGTCCGGCATCGTCAACTCGCATCTGATCATGGCCTCTGCGGTGCAGCGGGCCGGCACCGAAGCACAGAAAGCCGAATTCCTGCCCCGCTTTGCCACGGGCGAGATCAGGGGCGGCGTCGGTCTTACCGAGCCCAATTGCGGCACGGACCTCCAAGCGATCCGTACCACCGCGCGCCGAGTGGGCGACGAATACATAGTGAACGGCACCAAGACCTGGATCACCAACTCCATGTACGGCAATTGCCTGGCGCTCCTGGTGAAGACCGATCGAACTGCGGAGCCGCGCCATCGCGGCATGAGCCTGCTCATTGCAGAGAAGGGGCCGGGCTTCAAGGTGACGCGCAAGCTGGAGAAGCTCGGCTATCGCGGCATCGACACCTGCGAGCTCGTCTTCGAGGATTATCGGGTTCCCGCGGATCGCCTGATCGGCGGCCAGGAGGGCCGCGGCCTGCAACAGATCCTTTCCGGGCTTGAGCTCGGGCGCATCAATGTCGCCGCGCGCGGCGTGGGTGTGGCACGCGCGGCGATGGAGGAAAGCCTCGCCTACGCGCAGGTGCGCACCACTTTTGGCAAGCCCATCTGCGAGCATCAGGCGATCCAGCTTATGCTGGCCGAAATGTCGACCCGCGTCGAGGCGGCACGGCTTCTGGTCGAAAGTGCGGCGCGCGCGTTCGACACAGGCGAGCGCTGTGACATGGAGGCGGGGATGGCAAAATACTTCGCCACGGAAGCGGCGCTGAAAAACGCCACCGATGCCCTCCGCATTCATGGCGCCTACGGATATTCCAAGGAATTCAACGTGGAGCGCTACTACCGCGACGCACCGCTGCTGACTATTGGCGAGGGCACCAACGAGATGCAACGTATTATCATCGCCCGCCAGCTCGTCGAAAGGAATCGGGCATGAGCCTGCCTCTTGAAGGTGTCCGCATCATCGCAGTCGAGCAATACGGGGCCGGACCTTTCGGCACCCAGCATCTCGCCGATCTGGGTGCCGACGTGATCAAGATCGAGAACCCCGCCGATGGCGGCGATGTCGGCCGCCTCGTCGGCCCTTACTTTCTCGAGCCAGGCGACAGCCATTTCTTCCAATCGTTCAACTGAAACAAAAAGAGCGTGACGCTCGACTTGAAGAGCCGTGAGGGGCAGGCGATGTTCCGGGAACTCGCAGCCGGCTCGCACGCCGCTTTCAACAATCTCAGAGGCGATCTGCCGGAGAAGTTGGGTCTTACCTACGACGCGCTCAAGGACGTCAACCCTGCCATCGTATGCTGCCATTTGTCGGCCTACGGCCGCGAGGGCCCGCGCAAGGCTTGGCCGGGCTACGACTATCTCATGCAGGCCGAGGCGGGCTATCTTTCGCTGACCGGGGAGCCGGGCGGGCCACCCGCAAGGTTTGGGCTCTCCATCATCGACATGATGACAGGCACCACGGCGGCGATGGCGCTGCTTGCCGCACTTGTCTCGGCGCGCGCGACCGGGAAGGGCCGCGACATCGATACCAGCCTGTTTGACGTGGCGCTCCACAATCTCAACTATCTCGGCACCTGGTACATGAACGAGGGCGCGGTGACGGATCGCACGCCGCGCTCGGCGCATCCGTCCCTCACGCCGAGCCAGCTTTACAGGACCAAGAACGGCTGGATCTTCGTCATGTGCAACAAGGAGAAGTTCTGGCAGATTTTCGCCAAGCTGATCGGCCGGCCGGATTGGGTCACAGATCGCCGCTTTTGCGATTTCAAGGCCAGGCTCGCCAACCGCGATGAGCTCACGCGCGAGCTCGATGCGGTGCTGTCGGAGAAGACGACCGCAGAATGGATTGAGCTCCTGGCCGGCAAGGTCCCCGTCGCGCCCGTGAACAACGTGGCGCAAGCGCTCAATAGCGAATTCGCCAAGGGGCAGGGCATGATTGTGAACATGCCCCACCCGGTGCGCGGGAGCATCCGCACGCTCGCCTGCCCGGTGCGCTGTATTGGCGAATCTCTGCCGCTTCGCCCCGCTCCCCGGTTGGGCGCCGACAATGATGACATTCTGGGTGCGCTTGCTAGCAAGCGCTCATCGCCGAACGTATCCGAAGTATAAACTTGTTGATCGAAAAGCGGTATGGCTGGTGGCGAGCGAAGAGAATCACCAGGTCGGCGCAGTCCTGATCGACGAGAAGGCAGCGGAGATCTTCGGCCTCGCTCTCCGCGCCGGTCATGGCGCCGGACACCGCTGCGACGATCGGCATCCCGACGCTCTACGTGGGCGTGTTCGTCGGCGTCCTCTCTGGAGCCGCCTACTTCTCCGGCTTTGTTTGCTGTGACCGCGTGGCCCGCTACGGTGCCAGCCAAGCACCCTCGTCTTGTGCGTTGTAGGCCTCGTCGTTGCTGCGAGCGGTCTCGGTCCGATGGTCATTTCGGCTGCGGTTCTGATCGGCCTTGGATACGGGCCAGCTCTCGACGGGATGGCTCTGGTCTAAGCGGCTTAGTGGTAATGGAGGTCACATTGATTCCGCGCAGCTATCTTTTCGTCCCCGGCGACCGTCCGGACCGCTTCGACAAGGCGCTTGCGACGGGCGCCGACATTGTGGTGCTCGATCTCGAAGATGCTGTGCTTCCCGAGAGCAAGGCCCGCGCGCGCGAGGCGGTCCGCAACTGGCTTGGCAAGGGCGGCCGCGCGGCGGTCCGGATCAACGGCATCGGAATGGAATGGCACGAGGAAGATGTGGTGCTGCTGGCCACGCCGGGCGTCGCCGCAGCACTCCTGCCCAAGGCGGAAGAGCCTGCGGCGCTCGACACCTTTGTCTCCGCTTTGCCTCAAGGTCTGCCGATAGTGCCACTGATCGAGAGCGCACTCGGAATTTGGAATGCTCGGGAGCTGGCCAGTGTCAAGGGTGTGACACGACTTGCCTTCGGATCGATCGATTTCCAACTCGACACGGGCATCGAAGCTGAGGGCGAGGCTCTGCTCTACGCCCGTTCGCGCCTAGTGCTCGCCTCGACGATTGCCCGTATTGCGCCACCTGTTGACGGTGTGACGATCGCGATTGACGATGAAGAACGGCTGCGCGCCGACATCACGGCGGCGCGCGCCCTGGGGTTCGGCGGAAAGCTGTGCGTCCATCCCCGTCAAGTGGCAGCGGTGCACGAAGGCTTCGCACCCGACGAGGCGACGCTCGCCTGGGCGCAGGCGGTCGTGGAGGCCGCGCGGACGAGCGATGCGGGCGCGGTGCGCGTCAACGGCAAGCTCGTCGACCGCCCGGTTGTGGAGCGGGCGAAAAGAATTCTTGAAGACGCTCGGCCATAAGACCAGGCGTGCATGCCACGCTGGACCGGCGCATCCGCGCGTAAACGAGGCCCCAAACCCACCTTTCTGCGTGCCGGGTGAACGACGATGTTTGGAGTTCTGAAGGGCAATGAGACATTTCGATCATGATTGAGGCGAGCTCCTGGACTAAGACAGGGGGCAGTCCGCGTCTCAGAGCTTTTCGATCAGCTCGGGTATGGCCTGGAAGAGGTCAGCCACAAGGCCGTAGTCGGCGATCTGGAAGATCGGGGCGTCCGGATCCTTGTTGACTGCGACGATGATCTTGGAATCCTTCATCCCTGCAAGGTGCTGGATCGCCCCGGAAATGCCCACTGCAACATAGAGCTCGGGCGCCACGACTTTGCCGGTCTGGCCGACTTGCCAGTCGTTCGGCGCGAAGCCGGCGTCGACTGCGGCCCGCGAGGCGCCCACTGCTGCGCCGAGCTTGTCGGCCAGCTTCTCGATCAGGGCGAAATCTCCTTGCGAGCCGACGCCGCGGCCGCCAGAGACTACGACCCCGGCAGAGGTCAGTTCGGGGCGGTCGCTTTCGGCCACCTTGTCCCCGACCCATTCCGACAGGCCCGGATCGCCAGGCATAGCCACCGTTTCCACCTTGGCCGGACCGCCTTTGCCGGCGGCCTTGAAAGCCGAGGTTCGGAGGGTCACGACCTTCTTGGCGTCTTTCGATCTCACCGTCTGGATTGCGTTGCCGGCATAGATCGGGCGCTCGAACGTATCCGCATCGACAACGCCCGAGACATCGGAGATCACCATCACGTCCAGTAGCGTGGCCACCCGCGGCATCACGTTCTTCGCGTCGGTGGTGGCCGGGGCCATTATATGCGAATAGTCGCCCGCGACGCTCGCGATCAATGCCGCAGTCGGCTCGGCCAGGCGGTGGCTCAGTGCCGGATGCTCGGCCACCAGAACCTTCGCTACGCCCTCGATCGTCGCGGCTGCCGCGCCGGCGGCTGCCGCCGAAGCCCCGGCGCAGAGCACGGTGACCTCGCCCAGCGCCTTGGCGGCATTCACCGCCTTGGCGCTGGGGTCCAGCGCCAGTTCGCCGTCATTTACTTCGCCCAGCAGAAGAACAGCCATCACACCACCCCCCTCTCTTTGAGTTTCGCCACCAGCGTATCGACATCCGGCACGATCTCGCCGGCCTGGCGTGTTTCCGGCTCGGCCGTCTTTACCACTTCGAGCCGCGGGCTCACGTCAACGCCGTAATCCGCCGCCGTCTTCTCGTCGAGCGGCTTCTTCTTGGCCTTCATGATGTTCGGCAGCGAAGCGTAGCGGGGTTGGTTGAGGCGCAAATCGACCGTCACGATCGCCGGCAGCTTGACCTTGACGGTCTGCAGCCCGCCGTCGACCTCGCGGGTCACCACGGCGCTGCCGCCCTCGACCTTGACTTCCGAGGCAAAGGTCGCCTGGCTCCAGCCCAGCAGCGCCGAGAGCATCTGCCCGGTGGCATTCATATCGTTATCGATCGCCTGCTTGCCGGCGAGCACCAGGTTCGGCTGCTCCTCGTCGATCACCGCCTTCAGGATCTTCGCCACCGCCAGGGGCTCGATGTCCTGATGCACATCTGCGGCCGCCACAATCAGGATCGCGCGATCCGCCCCCATCGCCAGCGCCGTTCTCAGCGTCTCCTGCGCCTGCTTCACCCCGATCGAAACCGCCACGACCTCGTCCGCCGTACCCGCTTCCTTCAGACGGATCGCCTCCTCAACCGCAATCTCGTCGAAAGGGTTCATCGACATCTTCACATTCTCGAGATCGACACCGCTCCCATCCGCTTTCACGCGAACCTTCACGTTGTAGTCGATCACGCGTTTGACGGGCACGAGCACCTTCATCGGCGTTTCTCCTATGACTGTTTGAACGTCTTTGGCCGCAATCAGCAATCCTTGAACCGTGGCGGCCGCTTTTCTTGGAAGGCCTTCATGGCCTCGGGAAAATCATGGGCGCAAAGGAGCACGCTTTGCGCATCGCGCTCAACCTCCAGAGCCTCGAGGTAGGAGCATTCGGCAGCCGCCCGCATGACACGCTTGGCTGTCTGCATGCCGAAGGCGGGGTGGGCGGCGATCTCTCGCGCGATCTCGATGGCCCGGTTCTCGACCTCGCCGGCCGGGACGCATTCCTCGACTACACGCAGCTCGCGAGCCGTTCGTCCGTCGAACTCGCGGCCGGTAAGCACCAGCATCCGGGCCACCCCAGCCCCGGCGCGCTGCTGAAGGAGCCAGCTCGACCCGGTGTCGGGGCAGCCGCCGACCGTGGCAAAGACCTCGCAGAGGCGCGCATCTTCGGCAGCCACGACGATATCGGCCGACAGCGCCAGGCTCAGCCCCGCGCCATAGGCGATTCCATTCACCGCAGCGATCAGTGGCTTCTTGAACTGATAGGCGGCACGACCGCCGTCGTGGACCATGTCGACCATCTGCGAGGTGGCGCGGGCGCCTTTGGCGATCTCGGCGCGGAAGCCGACAAGATCGCCGCCGCTTGAGAAATGCTCGCCGCCGGTCATCACCACGGCACGTATCGCGTCTTCCTTCTCGGCCTGCCGCAGATTGGCGATGAGCGCCTCGACGAATGCAATGCTGTAAGGGTTGCGCCGTTCGGGGCAGAGAAAGCGCAGAACGCCCACAGGCCCATCACAATCAAGCCGCATCAATTCGCCCATGCCTCTCTCCCTTACCGGCCTTGCCAGACGGGCGCGCGTTTTTCGGCAAAGGCCCGCGGGCCCTCGATGGCATCCTGGCTGGCATAGACCACCTCGTGCAGGCGCTTGCCCTCTTCCAGCCCGCCGGCGCAGCCCCGGTCCATGGTCGCGCGCACACTGCCTTTCGCAGCGACTACCGAAAGCGGTGCGGCACTGGCGATCCGGCATGCGAGGTCGCGGGCCCGTTCGCGAACCAGATCAGGCGTGTCTTCCAAATAATTGGTGAAACCGTAACCGTGCAGCCGCTCTATCGGCATGAGATCGCCGGTCAGAACGATCTCCATCAGGACAGGCTGCGGCAGCATCCACAGAGCCGGCGCGGCCCAGGGCGAGCCGCGTCCGATCTTGACTTCGGTGATCCCGATCTTGGTGCCTTTGAGGCCGACCCGCAGATCGCAGTTCAGCGCCAGCATCATCCCGCCAGCCATGAGAGACCCGGTCATCGCGGCAATGATCGGTTTGCGGCAGCCGCGCATCGTGTCGTGAAAGGGGTCGCGCATCTTGCTCAGGATGTCGACGCTCTCGGTGCGCGCGATCTCGGCCGCTTCCTTCAAATCGAGCCCAGCGCTGAACACGCCGCAATCGGCCGAGGTCAGGATCGCAACCCTGACCGTATCGTCGGCCTCGATCCGCTCCCATGCATCGACCAACCCGTTGGCGGCGGCGACCGAGAGCGCGTTCTTGCGCTCGGGCCGGTTGATAGTGACGGTGGCCACGCCACCTTCGACGGACACCTCGATCGGGCTGCTTTCCATTGCTCGATCCCTCGCAGATTGACCTTGCATGACTGGTCACCCGGCTTATGCCTGCGGGTCGCTCCCGACCCGCAGGCACGCCGTCAAGTCACTCGACGGTAAATTTCGACGAGCTTTCCTTGATCACTTCCCACACCACGTCGGTGTAGTCCGCGCTCCAATCCGTGAGCGGCACCCAAGCCGAACCGTCCCACTGCTCGACGCGGGTCTTGCCGCCTCCGCCATGGTCCTCGGGCGTCACGGTCACCGGAGCCATGAGGCCGTTGGCGTCGAAGTCCGCAATCGATTCATAGCCCGCCTTCATGCTCTCGGGGGTCAGCGGCCAGCCGTTCTTCTCGATAGCCAGCCGGGCGGCCTCGATTCCCACCGAAAAGACCGCCAACCCCAAATTGTAGTAGACGTCGCGGACCAGCGATTCCGGTCCGCTGCCTTTGCCCTTCGCATAGTAGGTGTCAAGCATGGTCTTGACGAGGGGCACCTCCTGGCCGCCGGCCACGTTGGTGCCACGCAGGATACCCTTGGCCGCTTCGGCGCCGATGTTCTTGATATCGACCTCATTCATCCAGTTCACCGACAGATAGCGATCGATCGGAAAGCCATTGCGCTTCATCTCCTTGGAGGCCACGACGTGGCCGCCGGCCAGAAGCCAGCTGATCACATAGTCGGGTTTGTCCCGGCGGATCTGGGTCCAGGCGCTTGCCTGGTCGCTCCCGGGCAGCGGCACCGGATAGAGCTCGAGCTCAAAGCCTTCCTTCTCAGAAAGTGTCTTGAGGATTTCGATCGGCTCCTGACCGAAAGGATAGTCGAGATAAATGAAGCCAATCTTGGCATCACTGAGGTCGCCGCCCATCTGATTCTTGATGAAGGCGACGTCGTTGGCCGCCTGCTGCCAGTAGGTCGGTCCGACCGGGAAAATCCAATCGAATACCTTCCCATCGACCGCATCGCCCCGGCCGACGAAGGATTGCAGCACGATGTTGCCGTCTTTCATGGCGCGAGGAAGAACGGCATTCGTCACCGGGGTCGACAGGAAGTAGAACAGGAACACGCCCTCGCGCTTCAGCTGTTCGTAGCATTCGACACCGCGCTGCGGCTCATTGCCGGTGTCGCGCACGATCATTTCGACTGGATGGCCTGCTATCCCGCCGTTGTCGCTTGTGTATTTGGCAAGATCCTGCGCAGCCTGCGCGACCTGCGGCGAGACGAAGGTGTAGGATTTGCTCAGATCGAAGCAAAGGCCGAAGCGGATCGGCTCCTTGTCCTGTGCCGCGGCTGTCTGGATTGCCAGTCCCAGCGCCGCTGCCAGTATAGCGGCAGTCGCTCTGTTGAAGATGGTCATGTCGAACCTCCCTGTTGCATATCGCTTCCTCATTGTCTGCCCACTCCGCGGGGCCGACTTCACAGGCCGCACGGGGCAGCCTGCACCTGCTTACATCAATTGCCGTCGAACTTCGACGAACTCTCCTTAACAACCTCCCAGACGACATCCTGATATGCGGCAATCCAGTCGGTCTGCGGCACCCATGTGGCCCCGTCCCACATTTCGATGCGCGTGCGACCGCCGCCGCCATGATCTTCCGCCGTTATGGTGATCGGCGCCATCAGGCCGTTTGCGTCAAATTTCTCTATCGCCTCCAGCCCAGCCTTATAGGTTTCGGCGGTGATCGGATGGCCATGCAGCGATACCGCCTGACGGGCCGCTTCGAACACGATCGAATACATCGCCAGGCCGGTGTTGTAGAAAACGTCCCGCGTCTTTTCGACCGGGCCATTCCCCTTGTCCTTGTCGTAAAGCTCGGACATGATTTCCTTGTAGAGCGCGATGTCCTGACCGCCCACCACATTCGTGCCGCGCTTGAGCCCCTTCGCCGCCGCCGCGCCGATATTGGAGATATCCACCTCGTTGAGCCAGTTGACCGAGATGTATTTCTCCATCGGAATGCCGTTACGTTTCATTTCCTTTGACGCAACCACATGCGCACCGCCGAGCATCCAGCTGATGATGTGGTCGGGCTTGTCCCGGCGCACTTTGGACCAGACCCCCGCCTGGTCGTTGCCAGGCAGCGGAACCGGATAAAGGATCAGCTCGAATCCTTCCTTCTCCGAAAGCGTCTTGAGAATCTCGATCGGCTCCTGCCCGAAGGGATAGTCGAAGTAGACGAAGCCAACCTTCACACCGGAAAGATCTCCGTCGTGCAGCTGCTTGATATAGGCGATGTCGTTGGCCGCCTGGCCCCAGTAGGTCGGTCCGACCGGGTAGACCCAGTTGAACACCGTGCCGTCGACGGCGTCGCCTCGCCCGACTAGCGATTGCATCAAGATGCGCTGGTCCTTCATGGCGCGCGGCAAGATCGCCAGCGACACCGGTGTGGACAGCGTGTCGAAAACAAACACGCCCTCGCGCTTTAGCTGTTCGTAGCATTCGACACCGCGCTGCGGCTCATTGCCGTGGTCGCGCACGATCACCTCCACCTGCGCTCCATCGATCCCGCCTTTCCTGTTGACGAGATCGGCAAGATCGAGCGCCGCCTGCGAGACCTGTGGCGTAGCGAAGGTGTAGGCCTTGCTCAGATCGTAGCAAACGCCGACTCTGAACGGTTCGGGATCCGCCGCCTTGGCGGAAGCCGACAGGAGGCCTGTGGCGAGCAAGGCCAAAGCCAGTGTTCTTCCAATCGACTGCATTTTCTCCTCCCGGTCTTGCTTGGAAAAATCGAGTCAGCTCAGCCAGCGTTTGCGCCGGCTGTAATGTTTGATGTCGTGGAAATTCGTGCCCGGACCACCGCCCAGATAGAACTCCTGAATGTCTGAATTCGCTTTCAATGCCTGCGCCGTGTCATGCATGACAACGCGGCCATTCTCGATCAGATAACCGTCCGACACGATCTCCAATGCCGCGAGTGCATTCTGCTCGACCAGCAAAACAGACAGCCTCTGTTCCTTGTTGATCTTCTTGATGATGCTGAAAATCTCAGCCACCAGGAAAGGCGCCAAGCCTAGACTCGGTTCATCGAGCATCAGGAGCCGGGGCTGGGTCATCAACGCGCGACCGATCGCCAGCATCTGCTGCTCGCCGCCCGAGAGATATCCCGCCTGGGAGTTCTTCCGTTCAGCCAGCCGCGGGAAGTACTCGTAGATCCTCTGCTTTTCCGTTTTCAGCGTGGCCCGGTTCATCGCCATCGGCGCTGCCGCTTCGAGGTTTTCATCAGGCGTCAGATGCTCGAAAACACGACGGCCTTCGATCACATGGCAAATCCCCATCTCCACGCGCTGCTGCGCGGGCAAATCCGTGATCACCGAACCGTCGAAGCTGATCTCGCCGCGACTGACGCGGCCGCGCTCGGCCTTGAGAAGGCCGCTGATCGCCTTCAACGTCGTACTCTTGCCGGCCCCGTTTGACCCGAGCAGGGCTACCATTCCTCCTTTTGGGACCTGGATGGAGACCCCTTTGATCGCCAACATGACGTTGTCATAGAGGACCTCGATACTGTTCATCGACAGGATGTTGGCTGCTGCTTTTTCGGGAGCGTGGGTCATTTGCGGCCTATTTCTTGAGTTGATCAAAGGGCCACACCATCAGGTAGTCCCGGATGTTGCCATAGAGCTTGCCCAGTCCCAGCGGCTCGATCATCAGGATGATGATGATGAGCGCTCCGTAGACCGCGTTCGGGATGTGGGCCAGGGTTTCGATATTCAGCTGCAGCCCGAGCATCGACGCTCCTCCCGCCACGATGCCGTTGACGATGCCGGGCATCAGCAAGATGAGCGCAACGCCAAAATAGGTGCCGATGATGCTGCCGAGGCCGCCGACGATGACCATGGCCAGAACCTGGATCGATACGGCGACCGAGAACTGCTCGGGCGCGACGAGGAAAAGGAACGTGACGACAAGGATCGCTCCGCTGACCCCGCCGATGAAGGAAGAAGCCGCGAAGGCAACGATCTTGTAGTAGAAGCTGTTGACGCCGAGAATGGCCGCCGCATAGTCCTTTTCGCGCACGGCTATCAGCGCGCGGCCCAGGCCGGTACGGCGCAGGTTCAGCATGAAGACCGTCACGAGCAGGCACCAGCCGAAGGCGACATAGTACAGGCCCGCATCGGAGCCGATCGGCTGGCCCAGTAGTGCAAAAGTGGGGGCCTGCAGCGAAGCATGTGAACCACCGGAGATTGCCGGCGAGTGGGTCAGCACCCAGTCCATGACGAACTGCATAGCCAGCGTCGTCAGGGCCAGGTAGAGTCCCTTTACCCGCAGCGCCGCAAAGGCGAACAGGCTGCCAATCACCGAGGCGGAAATCCCGCCGATCAGGAGCGCGAACTCCCAGGGCACGCCGAACCTGGCCGCGTGAACAGCGGAATACGCGCCCACGGCCATCACCGCCGCATAGCCGAGATGCAGTTGGCCGGCCCAACCCGTCACCAGGTTGAGCCCGAGCGCCGCTGCCGTCCAGACAAGCCATGGCAATATATAGCTGTTGAGATAGAGCGACCCGATAAGGAATGGCGCCGCCAGGCCGAGCGCCAGGAAGAACAGTGCGACACGCCTGTCGGCCGGCACCTTGTAGAGCCGACTGTCGGATATGTAACTGGTATGATGGACACCAGAGAGCCGGTAAAACATCGCATCAGACCCTTTCGATATCCTGACGGCCAAACAGGCCGTGCGGCCGAAGCATGACCGTGAGAATCAGAACTGCGGCCACGATGAGGTCACGGCTGCCACCGCCCACCAGCGGATCCAGGTAGGCGGACCCGACATTCTCGATGACGCCTAGAATGACACCCGCGAGCACCGCACCGAATATGCTGTCAAGCCCCCCCAGAACCGCTACGGTCAGGCCCTTGAGCAGCAGGAGCGACAGGGACTGATCGACACCCTGGATTTCACCCCATATGATGCCTGCCGCCACGGCGACGACGGAAGCGAGCCCCCAGGACCGGCCCACGCCCTGCTCGACGGAAATGCCCACGGACCAGGAGGCCATGTAATCGTCCGCTATCGCGCGCAGGCGGGTACCTTGGCGAGTACGGAAGAATATGACGAAGACAACGAACGATATCACCGCCACGGCCGCGCCAACCAGGTGGATGCGGCTGATCAGGATCTCGCCGAGGAAGAGGGGGTCGTAACTGACGCCGAGCTCGACCGAGCGCGAGGTTCCACCCCAGATCGCAAGCGTCGTGCCACGCAGGAAAATATCGATCCCCAAGGTCATCATGAGAATCATCACGATCGGCCGCCCCGCAAGCCGACGCAATGCGACCCGCTCGATCCCCATGCCGAGACCGAACATCGCGACGCCGGCCAGCGGAATCGCCGCCCAGAGCGGAAGGCCCGCATCGCGGGCCAGCGCCAGCACGACATAGGCTCCCACCATGGTGAGCCCGCCCTGCGCGAGGTTCGGCACGGAAGAAGCCTTGTAGATCAGTACCAGGCCGATTGCGAACAGTGAGTACAGCAGCCCGGTGAGAGCTCCATTTACCGCGAGTTCGGCAAGGAAAATCAGTTCCATCTAAACCTCCCTAATTGGGAGGGTGCGTTCGACCCTTCCCGTCTCACCTGTCTCGTAGGTCACGACGGCGCTGACATGGACGTCCTTTGATCCGTCATAAAGCGCCGCGATTACATTCTGGTAGCGGTCCTCGACCACCGTTCGGCGCAGTTTGCGCGTGCGCGTGATCTCTCCGTCGTCGGGATCAAATTCCTTGTGCAGGCTGACGAACTTTTTGAGCTGCAGAGGCTCGGGGAGGGCTTTGTTGACGCGCAGAAAGGCCTCACGCAGCAGCGGGGCCACCTCTTCGCGCTGGGACAGATCGGCATAGGACACATACGGTACGCCATTCACTTCGGCCCAGTGACCCACGGCATCGAAGTCGATGCACACCATTGCCGTCAATTCGTCGCGGCCGGCACCGATCACCGCCGCGTCCTTTATGTATGGACTGAACTTCAGGCGGTTCTCGATGTAATTGGGCACATAGCGTTCACCGGCTTCTGTGTGCATCACTTCCGCAACGCGGCCAAGCACCACGAGATGGCCATCGTCTTCGAGATAGCCGGCATCGCCGGTATGCAGCCATCCAGCCGAAAGCGTTTCAGCCGAGGCTTCGGGCTTGTTGTAGTATCCTGCGAAAACGCTGTCCGACTTCAGGAGGATTTCGCCATTGTCGGCGATCTTCACCTCGACCCCCGGGGCAGCCTTGCCCACGGTGTGGAGACGCACCTCATCAGGCGCCTGGATCGCGTTGATGGCACTGTTCTCCGTCTGACCGTAGAGTTGGCGCAGCTTGATCCCGAGCGCTCGATAGAATACGAATGTGTCCTCTCCGATCGCCTCCCCGCCGGTGAAGGCGTTCTTCAGGCGGTGCATGCCGAACTGGTCCTTGATCGGGCCGAAGACGAGCAATTCCCCAAACACCCGTCCGAGCCACTCGAGAGCGCCGTGGTCCTTGCCGTTCAGCTTGCGCCGCTCGGCAGCAACGGCCCGGTCCATGAAGAAATGATAGAGGCGCTTCTTCAGCGGCGTCGAATTCTCGATGCCGACCTGAATGGTGGTCAGGATATTGTCCCAGCTGCGTGGCGCGGCCAGATAGAATGTCGGCGCGATTTCTCGCATGTCACGCAGCACGGTTTCTTGTCGTTCGGGCACGTTGACGGTGAAGCGCAGCAGAAGCGCGGCGGCTACCGTGATGGCATAGTCGCCCACCCAGGCCATCGGCAGATAGGCCAGCACCTCGTCTCCGAAATCGAAGGCCCCGGCGGCATGGCCGTTGCGCGCCGCCGCCAACACGTTCTTCTGGCTCAGCACGACGCCTTTGGGCTTGCCCGTCGTGCCCGACGAATGCAGGAACACCGCCGGATCGTCGGGCTTCGCCCGACCAAGCAAGTCCTCGCGCAGCCCCGGCTCGCCGTTGAGACGGTGGCTGCCGATCTCGACGAGATGCTCCCAGGACATCAGCCCGGGCGCCTCGTAGAAGCCGAGGCCCCGGGCATCGTCATAAACGATGTGCTTCAACTGCGTGGCCCCGGCGTCACGCAGTTCCAATATCCTGTCCACCTGCTCCTGGTCCTCGGCGAGAGCGGCTACGACCTTCGCCTCCTCCGCGAAATGCTGGAGCTCTTCGAGTGTGGTGCCCGGATAGGCGGGCATTGCGTAAACCCCGAGCGTGGCCAGCGCCAGCATTCCGCAATAGAGGCGGACACGATTGTCGCCGAGAATGAGCACCGCGTCCCCCGGCTTCAGACCGAGCCCGTCGAGGCCGGCCGCGCAGGCCAGCACCTCTTCCGTGTATTCAGCCCAGGTGGTTGCCTTCCAGATCCCACGCTCTTTTTCACGCAATGCGATGTCGCTGCCGTGTTCGGACGCGTTCCGCATCAGAACCGAGGCGATGGTTTCACCCGCGATCGTCAGGCTTTGTCTGCGGCTCTCAGCCATGCGCGCCCCCGATATACGCCTCAACGACGCGCGGGTCCTTGACGACCTCCTTCGGAATCCCGCTGGCGATCATCTCGCCATAGTTGAGCGCAAGCATCCGGTCACAGATACCGGTAATGACGTCCATGTGGTGCTCGATCAGCAGCACGCTTATGCCCCGTTCAGCTCTCGCGTCGAGAATGAAACGGGCCATATAGCCCTTCTCCTCCTGGTTCATGCCCGCCATGGGCTCGTCGAGTATGAGAAGATGAGGTTCCGCGACCAGCGCCCGCGCCAGTTCGACCCGCTTCTTGAGGCCGATTGGAATACCGTCCACGAGCTCGTTGCGGATGCTTTCGAGCTGGAGAAATTCGATCACCTCCTCGACCACCTCACGGTTCCTGATCTCGCTCGGTCGCGCCACCCACCAATACAGCGCAGTGGGAAGAACTCCGGGCTTCATGTGGATGTGGCGCCCCAAAAGAATGTTCTCGAGCACGCTCATGCCGTTGAAAAGTGCGAGGTTCTGGAAGGTCCGGGCTATGCCAAGCTTGGCTACCTTGTGCGGCGCGGTGCCCGTGATGTCCTTGCCATCGAGACAGATTGCGCCCTTGTTCGGCGGATAAAAACCGGTGATCGCGTTGGTCACCGTCGTCTTTCCGCTCCCGTTCGGTCCGACGAGGCCGAATATCTCGCCCTTATGAATACTGAGGTCCACCCCGCTAACGGCAACAATACCGCCGAACCGACGTTCGATCCCGCGGCACTCCAATACTGGAGGAGCTTTGCCGTGTTGCTGCTCTCCGGTGAAATTGTTGGCCATTTCTTTCATGTCGCCGTCGAAGCTCTTGTTCTGGTATCACGCGATATGGAAATAGTCGGGCCGGCCTGTCGGCCAGGGATCGCCCCACAGCTGCTGCCCGCCGTCCACGTTGAGCACTTCGCCAGTGACGAACTTGCCGGAGGGTGCGGCCAAATAGACCACCGCCTCGGCGACATCCCATTCGTCGCCGGCGTGACGCATCGGGTTGGACTCCTCAAACGTCGCCGCTCCCTCCTCGGGATATCGCGCAAACCCGGTGCTTTCGCAGCATCCCGGCGCCACGCAGTTGACGCGGATATCGTGCGGGGCCCATTCGACGGCCACCGATTTGGACAGGTAGATGACCCCGGCGCGCGCGGCGCAGCTATGTGCGATCCCAGGCATGCCGCGCCAGATATCCGCGACAATGCTCACGATGGCGCCGGGACGCCCGGCCTTGACCCAGTTCCGGGCCGCAGCCTGCATCATCCACCAGGTGCCATTGAGGTTGGTGTCGATGACGGCGTTCCAGCCTTTCGGCGTGTAGTCAAGGGCGGGCTGCGGAAACTGTCCGCCCGCATTGTTCACCAGAGTGTCGAACCCGCCGAAATGGTCGCCGACGCCATCGACGAAATTCTGCACCTGTTCGGGATCCCGGATGGTCATGGGACGAGCGAGCACCTGCCCGCCAAAGCCACGCAGGAACTTCGCGGCTTCTTCGAGCTTTTCCGGGTTCCGCCCGTTGATGGCGAGATCGGCCCCAAGACGGGCGAACAGGGTGGCGATCGCCAGGCCCAGCCCGCCTCCCGCGCCGGTCACGACAACGGTTTTTCCCGAAAACAGCCCATCAACATAGACCGTTGGATGATCGCTCAGTCGTTCACGGGAAAACCCGTAACCGGCTTCCGGCATTGACGTTCCTCCCAAAACGGACCGGACTGTTGTCCTTGATCCGGTTAAACCTAACGCACGTTAGAAAAATAGGCAACCCCCAACTCTGGAATGGCTTCGCTCCGGATTCAGTACGATTTGGGCAGACCCAGCGCCTTCTCGGCGATGAAGGACATCAGCATCTGAGGCGTGACCGGCACGATGTGAAAGAGAATCGCTTCGCGCACCAGCCTCTCGATGTGATATTCCTTGGCGTAGCCGAAGCCGCCAAATGTCATCTGCGCCGTTTGCGTCGCCTCGACCGCGGCTTCGGCCGCCAGCAACTTGGCGGCATTCGCCTCGACCCCGCAGGGTTCGCCCGCGTCATAAAGCGCTGCGGCATGCATTACCATCAGGTTTGCAGCCTCAACCTTCGCCCAGGCCTTGGCGAGCGGGTGCTGCACGCCCTGGTTCTGACCGATGGGGCGTCCGAAAACCTGCCGCTCCTTGGCATAGGCGGCGGCGCGTTTTAGGGCGATCCGGGCAATGCCCACGCATTCCCCGGCCACGAGGATGCGCTCGGGATTGAGCCCGTGCAGGATCTGCCTGAAACCCTGTCCTTCCTCGCCGATCATGTTCTCCGCCGGGATCGGCAGTCCATCGATGAACAGTTCGTTCGAGTCGACCGCCTTGCGACCCATCTTCTCGATCTCGCGCACATCGACGAAGGTCCGGTCCAGTTCGGTATAGAAGAGCGACAGGCCCTCGGTCGGTTTTGCCACCTCCTCAAGCGGCGTCGTGCGCGCCAGAAGCAGGATCTTGTCGGCCACCTGGGCGGTGGAAATCCACACTTTTTGGCCATGCACGACGTAGCGATCGCCCTGCCGCACCGCGCGCGTCTTGAGCCGGATCGTGTCGAGGCCTGTCGTCGGCTCGGTGACACCGAAACAGGCCTTCTCGCGCCCTTCAATCAGAGGTGGCAGCATCCGTGCTTTTTGCTCCGCGCTGCCGAAGACCACGACCGGGTTCAGTCCGAAGATGTTCATGTGAACGGCCGAGGCCGCGCTAGCACCGCCGCCAGACTCGGCAATGGCCTGCATCATGATCGTGGCTTCGGTGATCCCGAGGCCGGCGCCTCCAAACTCCTCCGGCATGGCAATTCCCAGCCAGCCGCCGTCCGCCATCGCCCTGTGCAGGTCGTGCGGAAAGCCACCGTTGCGGTCGCGTTCGAGCCAGTACGCGTCATCGAAGGCTGCACAGATTCTCAAGATCGTATCGCGGATATCCTGCTGCTGTTCGGTCAGCCTGAAACTCATAGCATTTCCTCCCCGGCAGGACCAATTGCGATCAGACCTGCCTTCGCCAGCCCTTCGATGGCCGCCTTGTCATAGCCGAGCTCCTGCATGATCGCTGCGGTATCCGCGCCGGGCCGCCGACCCAACCAGGAAACGCTACCCGGCGTATCACTCAGACGCGGCACCGGGCCCACCACCTTCGTCACATCGCCTTCGACCGAAACGATATCGCCGCGATGGGCGATCTGCGGATGGGCCACGATGTCCTCGGCGCCCAGCACCGGCGCGGCCACTGCGTCATGGCGCGCGAATTCCGCCTCGACCTCGGAAAACTCCCTTGCGATGATGAATTCGTTGAGCCGGTCAAAGATCTCGCTCATATGCGCCGAGATTCCCTCCATCGAGGCAAAACGCGGATCCTCGGCAAAACTGTCCCCGCCCACCGCGCGCAACAGCCGTCTGGCCGTCTCCGCGCCTCCGGCCGAGACGGTCACCCAGACTCCGTCCTTGGTGCGGAATGTGCCGCCCGGCGCAAAATCCATCGGCTGACGCAGCCCGTTGCGCATTGGCGAGACGCCTGCTCCGGTCAGAGCGGGAATATGATAATCGATCAGCCGCAACAAGGCTTCGAATACCGCCAGATCAATGACCTGACCGCGAACCGTGCCCCTCTCGCGGGCGAAAAGAGCGATCATGACGCCCAGGGCTCCCATCAGCCCCGTCGTGCTGTCGGCGGCGGGGAACCCGGGATGCATGGGCGAGCCTTCGGCGAAGCCCGTGAGGTGCGCCAGGCCGCTCATTGCCTCGGCGGCGCGCCCGAAGGCCGGCGTCTTGCGCATCGGCCCATCCTGTCCGTAGCCCGACACCCGCAAGATCACCAGGTCGGGGTTCCATTGATGCAGGACCTCTGGCCCGATCCCCGCCCGCTCGAGCACGCCGGGACGGAAATTTTCCACCAGAACATCCGCACTTTCGACCAGCTTTTCCAGAACCTCGCGCCCGCGATCGCTCTTCCAGTCGAGCGCGAGGATTCGCTTGTTGCGGGCAAGCGTCTTCCACCAGACGCCGACCCCGTCCTGCGCTTTCGGGCCCAGTTCGCGCATCATGTCGCCTCGGCCGGGGGCTTCGATCTTGATCACCTCGGCACCGAAATCCGAAAGAAGTGCTGCCGCCAGCGGCCCTGCGATCACATGGCCAAGTTCAATAATCCGAATATCGCCGAGCGGCATCGCCATGTCAGCCCTCCTTGGTCCTCACGACGGCAAGCATAATCTAACATATGTTAGATTTGAAGGAGGAGTCTACGCGAAGGCCGCAAGAAAGTGATGGGGCGAAGCGGGCGAGGCCCGGATCGCCCGTTCACTCGATGGGCCACCTCCCCGGCTGGATAAAGCCGTTCAGCGGCATTTCGGCCAGGACGCCACAAGGCGAAAGCCATCGCCCTCGAAACGCGGACACCGTCTTTGGTCTCCGCATCGTTCGCGGTCGAGAAGGGACGCTCCATTATTTCTTCTCGGGCTTTTCTCCCGATATGTGTCCAAGTCCCGGAACGACCATGGATGCGGCAATGAAAAGCAGACCGGCGAGGGCCGATTTGACCAGGTCACCCAACAGAAACGGATAGAAGCCGGCCGTGAGGAGGCGCTCGCCATAGCCGGTGAAGACGCCCAGCCATGCGAGCCCGGGAACGTAGATCAGCGCACTTGCGACGACGGCAACTGTGACCGCCCCCGGGATTGTCTTGGCATATCCTTTTCTTGCCAGCCATCCAGCCGCAAAGGCCGATATCGCAAAGCCGGCAAGGTAGCCGCCCGTCGGCCCGGCAACATATGCCAGGCCAGAAGGCGCCGGTGGCGTGCCCGCGAAGACCGGAAAGCCCGCCAGCCCCTGCAGGATATAGGCAATGACGATGCCAGAACCGCGGACAGGTCCGAGGAACAGGCCAAGCGCGACGACCACCAGGGTCTGCAACGTCATCGGAACTGGATAGAACGGAACTTGCGCCTTCGCAGACGCCGTCAGAAGTATCGTACCGGCGATCAGGATGAGCGCCTCGCCGAGCAATGTCGCGACGACATTCCGTCCCACAAATACCTTGTTGTTATACATCTTGCTGACTCCTTTCATGATTTGGGCTCGGATCTTGGAGAGTTTTCGTTCAGAGGTTGGGGCTCAACTGGCTGTTCACATGCGCTTGGCGACTTCTTCGAGCATCACCTCGGTCGCGCCCCCGCCGATCGCCTGCACACGAACGTCGCGCGACATGCGCTCGACCGGATTTTCGCGCATGTAGCCCATGCCGCCATGGAACTGCACGCAGTCATAGAGCACGCTGTTGGCCAGCTCGCCGCAATAAGCTTTCACCATCGACACCTCGCGCACGCATTCAACGCCAGCCGCGTCGAGCCGCGCGGCGTGATAGACGAGCTGCCGACCCGCCTCGATCCGTGTCAGGCAGTCGGCAAGGCGCTGGCGGGCGACCTGCTTGTTCCACAAAACGCCGCCGAAGGCCTTGCGCTGCTTGACATAGTCCACGGTCATGTCCAGCGCGGTCTGCGCCTCGGCGCAGGCCATCGCGCCCAGCACGATCCGCTCGTTCTGGAAGTTCTTCATCACCGCATAAAAGCCGCGGTTCACCTCGCCCAGGACGTTCTCGGCCGGCACGCGGACATCCTCGAAAATCAGCTCGGCCGTATCCGAACACAGCCAGCCGGTCTTGTTCAGCGCCCGGCCGACCGAAAAGCCCGGTGTGCCCTTTTCGATGGCGAACATGGTGATCCCGCGCGAGCCCTTGGCATCGGGGTCGGTCTTGGCGGCGACAAAGTAGAGATCGCCATGCACACCGTTGGTGATGAACATCTTGGTGCCGTTCAACACCCAGTCCGACCCATCCTGCACGGCGCGGGTGCGCATCCCCGCAACGTCCGAGCCCGCGCCCGGTTCGGTCACGGCGACGGCGGTGATCGTCTCGCCCGCGGTGATGCCAGGCATCCAGCGCGCCTTCTGCTCGGGTGTGCCGGCGTTCTCCAGATGCGGCGAGGCCATGTCGGTATGCACCAGCACCGTGGCCGAGAACCCGCCGAAGGTGGACCGGCCGACCTCCTCGGCCAGCATCACGCTCGACATGACATCGAGCCCGGCGCCGCCATACTGTTCGTCATAGCGCATGCCGAGAACGCCGAGCGCGCCCATCTGGCGTAGCACCTCGCGCGGAACCATGCCCTTCTCTTCCCAGGATTCACCCTTGGGCTTCACTTCGGTCTCGATGAAGCGCCGCAGCTGAGCTCGGATCATTTGGATATCCTCGCCGAACGGGTCGCTGGCCGCGGCGATGGTCTCGTGTCGGGTCATGTCCTGTCCTCCGGATCGAGTCTCACCAGGGGCGCGCCACCAGCGATCGTGTCGCCCGGCGCGCAGTAGATCTCGGCTACCAAGCCCGCGACGGGCGCGGGCAGGCCTTGCAAGAGTTTCATCGCTTCGAGCACCACGAGCGTTTCACCCTTGTTCACCCGGTCGCCGAGGGCTACGCGAATCTCGGCCACCGCGCCGGGCATGGGAGCTCTCAGCGTGTCGGCGCCGCCGGCCGCGCCGGAGGCGCGTTGCAGGTGCCGGTCCTCGAGCGTACGAAGTGGCACCATCATGATGCCTTCCGGCGCCGAAAGATGCACCTGCCAGCGGTGGCCGGACCGCAGCACATGGGCACGGCGGGCGAAGGGGGTGCAGTCCGCCCGCCCGGTCAGACGCTGAGCGGTCAGGCGCGCACCTTCGACACCAAGCCCGGTGCGATCGGGTAGGATTACCTCTAGCCGCGTTCCCTGCCCTGCGACCCTGATCGGGGTGTCGGCGTCATCGCTCCAGTAACAGGCCGCGCCCGCCCGCCCCGCAGCGCCGGTCAGCCGCCAGGCGCCAAGGCTCTGCCAGGGGGTGTCCGGCGCGGGCGCAAGATGCAGGTGCAGGGCCAGCGCGGCCAGAGCGCGGGTTTCGTCGTCGGGTACGGGGGCGGTCCAGCCGCAGGGAAACATCTCGGCCAAACCGGCAGTATAGTGCGCCACGGCGACGAAGTCGGCATGTGCAATCAGCGCTCGCTGAAACGCCAGGTTCACTCCCACTCCACCGATCGCAAAGTCATCGAGCGCCGCGACCGCCTTGCGGATCGCCTCGTCACGGTCCGCACCGTGGATGATCAACTTGGCGAGCATCGAATCGTAGTGATGTCCCACGACCGATCCTTCTTCCACCCCGCTGTCGAGCCGCACGCTCCCCGGCGGCGCCCAGAGCGTGATCGTCCCGGTTTCGGGGCGGAAATTCTCGGCCGGGTTCTCCGCGGCAAGGCGGACCTCGATGGCGTGGCCGTCAAACGAAACCTCCTCCTGCGCAAACCCCAGCGCCTCGCCACGCGCGATACGCAACTGCCATTCCACCAGGTCGATACCGGTGATGGCCTCGGTCACTGGATGTTCCACCTGAAGGCGGGTGTTCATCTCCAGAAAGTAGAATTCGGCCCGCGCGGGGTCGTACAGGTATTCCACCGTGCCTGCCGAGCGGTAGCCAATGGCCCGCGCCAGCCGCACGGCGGCATCGCGCATGGCCGAGCGCAAAGCGTCGGGGATATCGGGGGCGGGCGCTTCTTCGATCAGCTTCTGGTGGTTGCGCTGGAGCGAGCAGTCGCGATCGCCCAGATGCAGCACATGGCCATGCGCATCGCCCAGCACCTGCACCTCGACATGGCGGGCGCGCGGCGTGTAGCGCTCCAGGAACACCGTCGGATCGCCAAAGGCGCCCTTCGCCTCGGCCCGCGCAGCGGCGATGGCCTCGCCTGCTGCGCCGGGATCGGTGACAAGCCGCATTCCGCGCCCGCCGCCGCCGGCGCTGGCCTTGACCAGGAAGGGCACGCCGAGTGCCTGCGCCTCCTTGAGAAGCAGGTCGTCGGACTGATCGGCGCCGCGATAACCGGGCAGCACCGGCACGCCGGCGGCCTCGGCCGCGGCCTTGGCCTCGATCTTCGATCCCATACGCGCAATGGCCTCGGGCGAAGGCCCGATGAAGACCAATCCGGCTTCTTCCACGCGCGCCGCGAATTCCGCATTCTCCGACAGAAACCCATAGCCTAGATGGATCGCGCCTGCTCCGCTGGCGCGCGCCGCCTCAAGGATGGCGTCGACCTTCAGATAGCTTTCCGCCGGGGCGGCCGGGCCGATGCAGACGGCGTGATCGGCCTCAGCCACAAAGGGCGCGTCGCGGTCAGCCTCGGAGAAGACGGCCACGGCTTCCAGCCCCAGCTTCCGGCAGGCGCGCTGGATCCGGCGGGCGATCTCGCCCCGGTTGGCAATCAGGACGCGGGTGAAGCTCAACTCACCCGCCATGAGGGCGTGTCCTTGTTTAGGAAGCTGTTGATCCCCTCGATGCCTTCCTCGGTCTCCCAGGCGTCGGCGAGACGGTCGGCGGTATAGATCATGCTGTCTTCGAGCCCGTGGCTCGCGACATAGGCGATCAGCCGCTTGGTGTCGGCCACTGCCCCGGGCGCGGCCTGCAGATGGGCCTGGACGACGCGCTCCACCGCCTCGTCCAGCGCATCCGGCGCGACCACCTCGGTCAGCAGTCCGATCCGTTCGGCCCGCGCCGTGTCGAAGAGGGCACCTGACAGCATCGTCTCGCGCGACGCCGCCTCGCCGATGCGCGCCACCACGTAGGGCGAGATGTTGGCGGGCAGGAGGCCGAGCCGCACCTCGGTCAGGCCGAACCTCGCGCCCTCGGCGCCGATGGCGTAGTCGCACACCGATATCAGGCCGACGCCCCCGCCATAGGCCGGCCCGTTGATTCGCCCGATCAGCGGCTTTGCCAGCGTATCGAGCCGGCGCAAGAGCCGAGCGAGCGTGGCACTCTGTTCCACCCGTTCCGCGCGGCTCTTTTGCACGTTTGAGGCGAACCAGTTGAAGTCGCCCCCTGCGCAGAAGCTCTTGCCCGCCCCCGTCAGCACCACGATGCGCACCGCCTTGTCCTCGGCAAGCGCCGCCGCCGCATCGGCGAGGTCCGAGATCAGCGCCGCGTTGAGCGAATTGTGCTTGTCGGGGCGATTGAGGATCACGGTGGCGACGCCGCGCGCGTCCACGTCGATCCGCAGCGTTTTATAGCGGTCGTGAACCATTGACTGTCCTTACATTCTGAAGACGGGCGTGTGACGCCCCGAATCTGGAACCGAGGTTACTATCGCCAGGCACAGGCCCAGGATATCGCGGGTCTGGCCAGGCTCGATCAGGCCATCGTCCCACAGCCGCGAGGTGGCGTAATAGGGGTCGGACTGTTTGGCATATTGCGCGCGCACCTCGGCCTCGATCCGTTCCAGATCGGCCTGCACTTTCGCGGGGTCTCCGCCCTTCGCGCGCCGCAGTTCCAGCATCACATTCGAGGCGATGTCGGCCGACATGGTTGCCAACTCCGCTGTGGGCCAGGCGAATAGAAACCGTGGCGCGAACCCCCGGCCGCACATGCCGTAGTTGCCCGCCCCGTAGGAGCCGCCCACAATCACCGACAGCCGGGGCACCTTGGCCACCGACATGGCGTAGACCAGCTTGGCGCTATTCTTGGCGATGCCGCCGCGCTCGGCCTCGGTGCCGACCATGAAGCCGGAAACGTTGTGCAGGAACAGAAGCGGAATGTTGCGCTGGTCGCACATCGACACGAACTGCGCGCCCTTGAGCGAGCTGTCGGAGAGAAGCGCGCCGTTATTGCCGAGGATTCCGACGCGGTAGCCGTGGATGCGGGCGGTGCCGCAGACAAGCGTCTCGCCCCAGCTCGGCTTGAATTCGCGGAACTCGCCCGCATCGATCATGCGCAGCAGAAGCTCTCGTACATCATAGGGCTGCTTGCGGTCGGCGCTGATAACCCCCAACAGCTCTTCGGGATCGTGCAGGGGCGCGGCGGCGGGTGCATCCGGGGCCATCGTTCGCTTGAGGCCCAGATTGCCGACGATGTCGCGCATCAGCGCCAGCGCATGGTATTCGTCTTCGGCCAAATGGTCGCTTACGCCCGAGACGCGAGTATGCATCTCGGCCCCACCCAGCGTTTCGCCGTCCACCTCTTCATTGATCGCGACCTTGACGATGGAAGGGCCGCCAAGATGAATGCGCGCATTGTCGCGGACCATGATGACCTCGTCCGAGAGCGCCGGAATGTAGGCACCTCCCGCCGTGCAGCCGCCGAAGACGGCCGAGATCTGCGGCAGGCCGGAGGCCGACATATTGGTCTGGCGGTAAAAGGAATTGCCGAAATGACGGGCATCGGGGAAGACCCGGTCCTGCTCGGGCAGATAGGCGCCCCCGCAATCGACGAGATAAAGACAGGGCAGACGGTTTTCCGCCGCGATCTCCTGCGCGCGGATGTGCTTCTTGACGGTTTCGTGATAGAAGGAGCCGCCTTTTACCGTGGCGTCGTTGGCGATCACCATGCAAGGCAGGCCGTGCACGATGCCAATGCCCGTGACGATCCCGGCGCCGGGCACGTCTCCGCCGTATTGTCCGTAGGCCGCCAGCGAAGAAAGCTCCATGAAGGCGGTGCCTGGATCCACCAGCAGGTCGATTCGTTCACGGACCAGAAGCTTGCCGCGGCTGCGGTGGCGTTCGACCATGTCGGGGCGCCCACCCGCGGTTGCCGCGGCGATCCGCGCACGCAATGTCTCGACGCGGGCTGTCTGTGCAGCGTGATTGCCCCTGAAGGTTTCCGAGCCGGCCAATACGGCCGACGTGAGTTCAGCCATAATCAGACTTCCCGCTGTTCCAGTATTCCATTGAGAAAGACGTCGGCATACGTCGAGGCCAGTGCCTCTACGCTGCCGCGTTCGGGGTCGAACCACTCCAGCGTTGCATTCAGCGCGCCGATGAGCATCAGGCGCAGCCGGCGGATATCGACGTTGCGCCGCAGGGCGCCGTCCCTCTGGAGCCGGGTCAACAGATTATCCCACTCGGCCTCGTAGGCCCGGCGCGTCGGCAGATTGGCATCGCGCACGGATTGCGGCACCTGCCCGAAAATCCGCACATTGGCCGAAGAGTAGTCACTGACATCCAGCAACGCGCGCAGATGTGCCCTGATCGCGGCCCGCAGAATGGCGGCGGCAGCGGCGCCATCGGGATGCCCCAAAACAGCTTGACGCATCTTTTCGTGGACGGCCCTGATACCCGCATCCAGAATTGCCACGACAATCTCATCCTTCGAGCCGAAATGATAATAGATGCTGCCCGCCTTGATGCCCGCCGCCTCGGCGATCTTTCTGAGCGAAACCGGGCCATAGCCCTGTTCGCGAAAAAGCCGCGCCGCAACATCCAGTATGCCGTCGCGCCCGACTGGGCTGCGAATGGAAGCAACTGAAACTGTTTTTGAAGCGCGTTCGGCCACGGAGGATCCAGCTCGAGCCCCTTGCATAACTAACACTTGTTAGGTTATTTCCATGGCAGTGTCAACCGTGCTTCAAGAGTTCATTTTGCGTCAGCCTTTCAAGGGAATAGCCGGTATGCGTACCGCCCGGCCGCAATGTCGGCGGTGTTCAGACCCCGCCATGCGGGCTTGCGACCGCATAGGTCAGATGGTGAAGCCGCCCCCGCAGATCACATACTGGCCCGAGATGAAATTCGATTCCGGCGAGCAGAAAAGATAGACGGCACCAGCCGCTTCTTCGGGCGTACCGACCCGGCCCAGCGGGATCATCCGCTCCATTTGGCTGAGCAGGTCCGGGTTGACGCCGACCTTGATCTCCCTGTTCCCGACCGTGATCGTGTTGCCGCCGTCGGCGCTGCCCTCGGTCAGACGGGTTCGGATCGGTCCAAAGGCCACTGCGTTGACGTTCACTTTGTAGCGCCCCCATTCCTTCGCCATTGTCCGGGTCATGCCCAGGATTCCGGCCTTGGCGGCGGAATAGTTGATCTGGCCGGCATTGCCTCCGGTGCCGGCGATCGAGGAGATGTTCACCACCTTGCGGAACACCTCCTGCCCGGCGGCCGCCTCTTCCTTGGCCTTGGCGCTGATCACCGGCTGGGCGGCGCGCAGGATCCTGAAGGGCGCGGTCAGGTGAACGTCGATGATCGCCTGCCACTGTTCATCCGTCATCTTCTGAACGACGCTGTCCCAGGTGTAGCCTGCGTTGTTCACGATGATGTCCAGCCCGCCAAAGCTGTCCATGCCCGTCTTGATGAAACGCTCTGCAAAGCCGTCCTCTGTCACGCTTCCGGCGCAGACCACGGCCTCGCCCCCGGCGGTGCGGAGCGCCTCGGCGGTTTCGTTGGCCGGCTCGGCATCCAGATCGTTGATGACCATGCGCGCGCCTTCCGAGGCCAGCTTCAGCGCGATTTCGCGTCCGATGCCCCGGCCCGAACCGGAAACCAGGGCAACGCGGCCGTCGAGTTTACCAGTCACGATCTCTCCTCCCGGTTCAGTTCGTCAGGCTTTTTCATAAAGTGTGGTCACACAGGCACCGCCGAGGCCAAGATTGTGCTGAAGCGCCAGGCGCGCGCCGTCGACCTGGCGCGCCTCGGCCTGACCACGCAACTGCTGGACAAGCTCGGTGCATTGGGCAAGGCCGGTCGCCCCAAGCGGATGGCCCTTGGACAACAGACCGCCCGACGGGTTGGTCACGTATTTGCCGCCATAGGTGTTGTCGCCATCATCGACAAACTTCGCAGCCTCACCGCGCCCGCAGAGGCCAAGCGCTTCGTAGGTGATCAGCTCGTTGTGGGCAAAGCAGTCGTGCAGTTCGACGACGTCCACATCGTCGGGCCCGATGCCGGCGGCCTCGTAGACTTGATCGGCGGCGCGCTTGGCCATCGAGTACCCGACGACCTCACGCATGTCATGGGCGTTGAAGGTTTCCCGGCCGTCCGTTGTCATGGCCTGCGCTGCAATGCGGACCGAGCTGTCGAGACCGTGCTTATCTGCAAATTCCTTGGAACAGATGATTGCCGCGGCCGCGCCACAGGTCGGCGGGCAGGCCATCAGCTTGGTCATCACGCCGGGCCAGAGGACCTGAGCCGCCATGATCTCTTCCGGCGTCACTTCCTGCCGGAACAGGGCAACCGGGTTCTTGGCCGCATGCCGACTGGCCTTGGCGCGGATCTTGGCGAAGGTCTCCAGCGTGGTGCCGAACTCTTCCATATGCGCCTTGCCCGCACCGCCGAAATACCGCAGCGCAAGCGGGATGTCGGCATTGCCCACCAGGTTGTCGGTTTCTTCGTCAAAGGTGGCAAAAGGGCTGACCCGATCGCTGAACACCGCGCCGATGGCGCCCGGTTGCATCTGTTCGAAACCCAGCGCCAGAGCACAGTCCACCGCGCCGCTTTCGACCGCCTGGCGCGCCAGGAACAGCGCGGTCGAGCCGGTCGAGCAGTTGTTGTTGACGTTGATGACGGGTATTCCGGTCATGCCAACCCGATAGAGCGCGCGCTGGCCGCAGGTGCTGTCGCCATAGACATAGCCGGCATAGGCCTGCTGAACCTTGTCGTAGTCGAGTCCGGCGTCTTCCAGCGCCGTGCGCGCGGCCTTAGCAGCCATCACGTCGTAGCTTTCAGACTTGCCCGGTTTCTGAAAGGCCACCATTCCAACGCCTGTGACATAGGCTTTGCCGTTCATGTCTCTCTCCCGCTTTCCATCCGCCACGTTCCAACGCCGGCGCCGGACCATTTTCTACCAGTTGTTAGATTTTAACACCCTGGAAGGAACGCCTGTCAACATCGCCCCCGCGTGACGCCATGTACTTGCCCGGTTTTCTAACATGTGTTTGAATTATTCGGCAGGGCGCCTCAAACAGTTGAGCGTGCAAGTTTCCGGAAAAATCGTTGCTCGGGGGGATTTTGGGAAGATGCGCGTTTGGTTCCCGCAACTACGGATGCCCGCGACGGGAAATGGAGAGTTGGATGGGGAATAGCTATAGTTTCAAAGGATTTGTGCCGGTCGTTCCCGAGGATACGTTCGTTCATCCCCAGGCAGTGCTCATAGGAAATGTCGTTCTCGGCCATGGCTGTTATATCGGACCCGGAGCAAGCCTGCGGGGCGATTTTGGCAGGATCGAGATTGGTGACGGGGCCAATGTACAGGATAATTGCATCATTCATTCCTTTCCCGGCCGAGCAGCGATCGTCGAAACCGATGGGCATATCGGCCACGGTGCGATCCTGCATGGCTGCATCGTCGGTCGAAACGCCCTTGTCGGAATGAACGCAGTCATCATGGACGGTGTGGAGCTCGGCGCGGAATCGATTGTCGGTGCGCAGGCGTTTGTCCGGGGTGAAATGGTGATCCCGCCGCGCTCATTGGTCGTTGGATCACCGGCCAAGGTGATCCGTGCAGTCACCGAGAAGGAAGTCGCGTGGAAAACACGGGGAACGGCCGAGTATCAGGAACTCGCGCGCGCCTGCCTTGCCGGATTGACACCTGTCGAGCCGTTGAAAGCGGTCGAAGCCGACCGCCCGGACGTAGAGCCATCGGATATTGTACCGTTGCAGGAGGCACGGGATAACCCGACCTGAGCCCGCACCGAAACCTTACCGACGCGAGCCTCCGCCCCAGCCGGAGTGAAAGTGGCACGCCGTGCCCCGTGCAAACATAGACATTTGGCAGTGACTAGGTGAGGGAGACACCCCCGGCACCGATGCGAGATCAATCGCGGCAAGCGAGCGGAGGTATTGCCAACTCACGAACGATCTCTTGCCTGGTTTCCCCTCACCCGTCGGGGCTTGCAGACAAGGCTCGCTTGCCGGATTTGCGCATTCTGAACGGCATCCGGTCCATTGCCTTCAAAGACCCCTTCAGCCTTCCACCGATCCGCGATTTCTCCGAGCGAGTCCAGAACGCTTCGCAGGTCGTCGCCACGCTGCGTCAAGCCATAGGTCACCGCAGGCGGGATCGTTTCCGCCTGTTCCCGCCATATGACCCCGGCGCCTTCGAGCATCCGCAGGCGTTCGGTCAGCATTCGCGTCGATATCCCCGGCACGGAGCGTCTCAGCGCTCCGAATCGTTGCGGCCCTTTGTCACTCAGAACCCAGATGATGTAGGTCGTCCACGGCCCCATGAGCAGACGCAGGATCGAGTCCATCGGGCACTGTGGCGGCGTCTTGGGCATCGGTGTCCACTCCCTGGCGCTGCGGTTACTTTTCCGTTCCTACTTTGATTTCCGCTGTAACTCAACTATTCTCGACCGAGCGGGAAACATTCAATGCAGGCAAAGAGACGATGGCATGAGCGACAGGGCGATACGTATCACTTATTGGATTGCAACCGCGTTCGTCGCCCTGGTCTATCTGGGAGGGGCGATCTTCTACATCATGGCCAATGACATGGTGACGGGGATGTACGAAAACGTGCTCGGCTACCCGACCTACCTGATCTGGCCGCTTGCCGCTGTGAAGATCGTGGCCGCGATCGTTATACTCTGGCGTCCCTCGGCTTTTCTGACTGACTTCGCTTATGCCGCGATGTTCTGGCACCTTCTTCTGGCGGTATCCGCGCATGTGAGCGCGGGCGACCCCGGCTGGTCCCCCGCTCTTTTGGCTCTGGTCGCGCTTTTGGTTTCCATCCTGACACAAAACCGCGTCCGCGCGGTCAAATCGCCTCATGGCAATGTGATGAGAGGACAACAGGCCTGACAGGCGCTCCGGCTGCACAGTCTTGCGCCTCGAACTTCAGCATTTCCGTCAGGCCGGGAAGGGCAATCAGATATGACTCGCATGCCAACGGTGTTCATCCCTCATGGAGGCGGTCCCTGCTTTTTCATGGACTGGAACCCGCCGGATGAATGGGACCGGCACCGCCAGTTCCTACAGAGCCTGCCCGGTACGTTGCCCGAGCGTCCGAAGGCGCTCTTGGTAATCTCGGGTCATTGGGAGGAGCGTGCGTTCACCATTCAGACGAACCCCGCCCCGCCGCTTCTGTTCGACTATGGCGGTTTCCCGCCTCATACCTATGAACTGACCTGGCCCGCCGCTGGTGATCCTGTGCTGGCCGACCACGTTCATGATCTAATCCGTGCGCGCGGTCTACCGGTGGCGAAAGACGCCGCGCGCGGCTTTGACCACGGCGCGTTCGTGCCACTCAAGGTCGCCTTTCCCGACGCCGACGTTCCCTGTATTCAACTGTCGCTTGCCAGCGATCTGCATCCTGGACGCCACATCGCCCTTGGTCAAGCCTTGGCGCCTCTGCGCGACGAGGGCGTGCTGATCATCGGCAGCGGCAACACCTATCACAACATGGGGGTGATGATGCGCAGCCTGCGCGGCGGGCCGCGAGGCGACACTGTCGGCGGCGCGTTCGACGGTTGGCTGACCGAGGCGGTGACCTGCCCGGATGCCGGGGAACGGAACCGCAGGCTGACGCACTGGTCCAAAGCCCCGGGCGGCCGCGATGCACATCCGCGCGAAGAGCACCTGATCCCGCTGCATGTCGTAGCGGGCGCGGCGGGCGCCGATATCGGCCGGAAGACCCTGGAAGATCACGTTCTTGGTGCCGTCGAAAGCGCCTTTCGGTTCGGTTGAAATCAAACGCAAGAACGCAAGAGGAGCACCACATAATGCCCAATTCCATCAAAGGCCCCTTCATCGTGACCGGCGCATCCGGTCAACTCGGCGGTCAGGTCATCGAAGCCCTTCTCGAGGAAGGGGCCGAACCCCTCGTCGCGGTCACGCGCTCGCCGGAGAAGCTCGAGGCGCTTCGGGCGCGAGGCGTCGAGATCCGGGCGGGAGACTTCAATGACCCGGCCACGCTTGGGCCGTGTTTCGCCGGCGGCGGCCGGCTGCTGATCATCTCGACGGACGACCTTGCGCCGGGCAAACGGTTCGCCGCGCACCGCAACGCAATCTCCGCCGCCAAAGAGGCCGGCGTGTCGCACATCGTCTACACCTCGCTCACCAATCCGGACGAGGTCAACCCGATCGGATTTGCAAGGGACCACCGCGAGACCGAGGCGTCAATCAAGGATACCGGAATCTCCCATACGATCCTGCGGAACTGCCTTTACGCCGATCTCTTGCTGATGAACGGCCCACAGGCCGTCGGCGCGGGCGCCCTTTATTCTGCGGCGGGTGACGGCAAGGCGGGTTATGTCACCCGTGCCGATTGCGCCCGCGCCGCTGCCGCGGCCCTATTTACCGAGACCGGTTCCTCGGTCCGCGATATCACCGGGCCCGCGGCCGTCGGCCAGGCCGACATTGCCGCGATCCTGTCCGAGGCCACCGGGAAAGAGATTCCCTATGTCCCGATCACGCGGGACGCCTTGGTGGCCGCGATGGTCGGGAATGGCCTGCCGGAGTTCATGGCGGATGTCTTCTCGTCCTTCGACGTCGCCATCGCCGAAGGATGTCTGAATGTCGCCTCGGGTGACGTGGAAGAACTGACTGGGCAGAAGGGGCAGTCGGTTCGGGACTTTCTGCTTGCCAACAAGGCCGTTCTGATCGGTCAGGGATAAACGACACTTACGGAGGCTCTGTCGTGCTGAAGATACCACCACGCGAGGGGCCAAGGCCCAAGACCACGCCTTGCGCCCCGCATACGCAGATCAGTCAGAACCCGGATGCACGGTTCCATCGGGCGTTCAAGGACAGGGCTTTCGATTTTCCTTTTGTCACGCGCCAGCCCTCGATGACCTCTGTCCCGGGCGCCGAGGCGCTGTGCCTCGAACATGGGCACGGCTGCGGTTGCCGCAAGGCGTTCATGATCGGCAATGAGTTCGCCCATGTCCATCCGCCGCAGGACGGCAGCCTGCACATGATGCTGCCGGAGGAGGCCGTGCCGCAGATCGTCGATCTGGGCTGGGCGGAGCCGCATCCGATGGCGACGGCCGGCATGATCCCGTCAACCGCAGTTATGGTCTACGGCCCCCGAAACCAGGTGGAGATCGAAACGGTTCTCGAACTCCTGCGCCTGTCCTATGACTTTGCCTGTGGCAAGCTCGGGCGGGTCGACAGCGTCGTTCTTTGACGGAAAGAACCGAGCGGAGCTTGCTACGATAGATCGTCGATCCGCTTGCGCCGACAGTCCTTTCGATCTCCTTGTCGCTGGCCGCCAGCGTCGGTAGCCGCAGGATTTGCGCCCGCTTGAGCCCGACGGACCGAATGCTTGCCGCCGCTGAGAAGGGCTGTGTGTTCGCACGCTGCGCTCGCCTTGGCTGAGTTCGAGCCGCTACTAGCGCGATCCTCTCACTGCGTCGAGAGTTCAGGCACCTTTTAGTTTTATCAGGACGACGAGGCAGGGTGGGCCTCATTCGGGCACAAGCGCCATCGGCGCCGCGGTGAGCGGCGGTGTTTGTTCGGCGACGTCTCCTGTTTTTGTTACGGGAAAGGTTCAGGTCCGGAGGCGTCAGTGGAGGGCGCGGTGCGTATTCGGGCATGCGCCAGGGCAAATACGTCGGCATAGGGGACAGGCTGACGCCATCGCCACCTTGATGCGGCGCTCCGAGACGCGAAACTGTGCGCCGATCTTTAGGAGTTCCGGAGTTCCGGGAGGATGGTTCGGTGGCCCGGGCCAGCGGCGTCTGGGCAAGGCCTAGCCTAGGCGGCATAGGGCACAGATCCGGAATGGGCAAAGGAGGCAAGCCAGAGGCGCAGTTGGTTGGCGGTCGAGCTGGCATTGTTTGGTGCGGCTCATTCGGCGGACGCCGGCGTCGCGCGCAGGATCGAGATGCTCGTCGAACCCGAGGAGGTGCCAATCTTACGCTGATCTTCCCAACCCGACACCAATCCCTGTGCAGCGGTACTGGCAGATCCTGAACCGGCAGAACAAACCAGCTGTCCGATCGGATTATTTTGGTGCGTGGCCGCTGATGAAGGTGGATGTTCAATCCCACAGGCGTGCATATTCGAGCGAGAATGGGTTTTCATCGCACCGGCTACCGTGTCACAGGCGGAATATCCCGTAGTGCGGATCGTCAATTGGAGCATTAAGTGCAGCAGAGATCGACATCGCCAAAGCATTTCTGGTGTCGACGGGATCGAGGATGCCGTCATCCCAAATCTCGGAGGTTGAGGTATAGGCCTCCACGTCGCGCTTGTAGCGCTCCAGCACCGGTTCTCGGATCGCGGCGATCTCCTCATCGGTCAGTTCTTTGCCATCGCGTTGAAGCTGCCGGATCTTGACGTCGGCCATGGTGTTGGCGGCCTGGTCGGCACCCATCACGCCGATCTCGGCCTGCGGCCACATGAACAGCGTGCGCGCGTCCCAGGCCCGCCCGCACATGCCGTAATTACCCGCCCCGTACGAGGCATTGGCGATCACTGTGAATTTTGGCACGACCGAGCCGCCCTGCGCCATGAGCATCTTGGCGCCGTCCTTGGCGATACCGCGCTCTTCATACTCGCGGCCCACCATGTAGCCGGTTATGTTCTGGAAGAAGACCAGCGGCGTGCGGTTCTGGTTGCAAAGTTGCATGAAATGCGCAGCCTTAAGCGAGCTGTCGTTGAACAACACCCCATTGTTGGCCAGGATCCCCACCTTGTAGCCCCAGATATGGGCAAAGCCGCAGACAAGCGTGGTGCCGTAGTCGGGCTGGTATTCGTGGAAGCGTGAGCCGTCCACGATCCGCGCCAGCACCTCGCGCATGTCGAACTGGGTTTTCCGATCCTTGGGGATGATCCCATAGAGCTCCTTCGGATCGTAGTACGGCTCCTCGCAAGCCGCGGTCTCGATGATCGTCTTGGGTATCCGCCTCCACTGGCTGACAATCTCGCGCGCCAGAGAAAAGGCATGCTGTTCGGTTGCGGCGCGATAATCGCCCGTGCCCGAGACCGAGGTGTGCATGACTGCCCCGCCAAGTTCCTGAACGCCGACTTCTTCGCCGGTGGCCGCCTTGACCAGCGGCGGACCGCCCAGAAAGATGGCGCCTGTGCCCTCGATAATGATGTTGTAATCGCTCAGCGTTGGCACATAGGCGCCGCCTGCGGTGCAATGCCCCCCGACCACTGCGATCTGGGGGATGTTGGCCTGGCTCAGCTTGACCTGGTTGCGAAACACCCGGCCGCCCAGATACCTGTCCGGGAACACGCCGTGTTGGAGCGGCAGGAAGCCGCCGGCGCTGTCGCAGATGTGGATGACCGGCAGGCGGTTCTCCAGCGCGACATCCAGAAGCCGCACGATCTTCTTCACGGTCAGCGGATACCAGGCTCCGCCCTTGACGCTGGCATCGTTGGCATGGATGGCGACTTCGCGCCCTTGTACGATTCCGATGCCCGTCACCACGGCGGCACCGGGCACCGCGCCGTCATATTCGCGACATGCGGCGAGGGTGGAAAACTCCAGGAAGGGGGTGCCGGGGTCCAGCAGCAGCTTCAGCCGCTCGCGCACGCCCAGTTTGTTCTGGCGTGCCAGGCGGTCGATGTCCCGTTGGGGCCGCTCGAAACGCGCCGCCTGCTGGCGGGCGTGAAACTCCTTCAGCCGTGCGGACATGGCGGCGAAGTTTGCCTTGTAGTCGGGGGCGTTCGTGTCGATCTGGCTTTCGATCCGGCGCATGGTCAGTCCTCCTCCGGAGCCAGCTGGGCAAGGGCGTCCTTCAGCCCGAAACTGTCGCCCGCGGCAAACGGGATTTCGGCAACCACACCGTCGCGCGGCGCGGCAAGGGTGGTTTCAAGCTTCATGCTTTCGATGACCAGAAGCGGCTGGCCCGCGGTAACGATGTCTCCCGGTTTGACCGCCACCGAGACGACGACCCCCGGCATCGGCGCCACAAGCCGATCGTCGCTCGCGCCGCCATCGCTTCCGGCAAGACGCTCGGCGGGATCGACCCGCCCGACTTCGTAGGTACGACCATCCATGTGCACAAATGTCGCCTCGGGGCCAGCGGCTAGACGGACGTCGCGGACAAGGCCCCTCGCCCGCAAGACAAAACCGCCCGGCGAAGTCGTCGGGTCCAATCGGCAGGGCAGCACGCCGTCGGGGGTATTCAGTACAAACCGGCTGCCGTCATGGGCGAGCCAGCATTCGGTCTCTTCGCCGCCGATCTGAAATATCCGCCGCATCAGTTTCTCCAACCACCCATCTTGCGGTGCATATCCGATATCTGCATCACTTCGGCCACCAGCCTTTCGTCCGACAGGGCCGCGACCGCCATCAGCAGGTCGTCCACATTCTCGCCCGGCGCGGTCAATGCATCCGCCTGCTCGGCCAGGAAACCGGTCGAGACGTCGCCCGACGCGAAATCGGGATGGGCCAGGATCGCATCCAGATAGCCGGTGTTGGTCGTCACACCGAGGATCACGTAGTTTTGCACCGCGTGACGCGCACGGGCGATGGCCTGCGCACGATCCGATCCATGCACGATCAGCTTGGACAGCATCGGGTCGAAATCGGTCGTCACCTTACCGCCTTCCAGGATGCCGCTGTCCACACGAACGCCCTCTCCCCGCGGTTCGTCCAGCAGCAGGATATTCCCGATCGCGGGGCGGAAATCGGCCGTTGCATCCTCGGCGCAGATGCGCAGCTCGATCGAGTGGCCCGTCTGCGGAATGTCGGCCTGGGCGGCGCTCAGCCCCTCTCCCGCCGCAATGCGTAGCTGCTCGGCGACCAGATCGAAGCCCGCCACCATCTCGGTCACGGGATGTTCGACCTGAAGGCGGGTGTTCATTTCCAGGAAATAGAAGGCACCGTCCTGAGCATAGATGAACTCGACCGTCCCGGCACCGCGGTAGTTGACGGCGCGGGCAATCCCGGCGGCGGTTTCGCAGATGTCCAGGCGTTGTTCGGGCGAAAGCGCCGGAGACGGCGTTTCCTCGATGATCTTCTGGAATCGGCGCTGGATCGAGCATTCGCGCTCCCAGAAGTGGACCACATTGCCCTTCCCGTCCCCCATCACCTGCACCTCGATATGGCGCGGGCGTTCGATATACCGTTCGACAAACAGCCGGCCATCTCCGAAATAGCGCTTGCCCTCGCGCCGTGCGGTCTCGATCTCCGCCTCCAGCGCGGCATCCTCGCGCACGACGCGCATTCCTTTGCCGCCGCCACCTGCCGAAGGCTTGATCAGCAGTGGATAGCCCACGGCACGGGCGCGTTCGATAAAGGTCGCGGGGCCGTCATCCTCGATGGCCGACGGGGCGACGGGAAATCCACGCTCCTCGACAAAGGCCCGTGCGCGAACCTTGTCGCCCATCAGGTCGATGACATCGGAGGTCGGCCCGACGAAGGTCACTCCCGTTTTTTCCAGCGCGGCCACGAAGGCGGCGTTTTCCGACAGAAAACCGTAGCCGGGATGCACCGCGTCCGCGCCGATCCGTTTTGCAACCTCGACAATCTGCGGGATGTCGAGATAGGCGGCCACGGGCGTGGGCCCATCGATGGTCACAACCTCATCCGCGATGGCATGGGCTGGCCCCTCCTGCTCGGATGCATGGCGCAGCACGGCGGTCGCGAGGCCGCGTGCCTTGGCTGTGCGCAGGACGCGCGCCGCGATCTCGCCCCGATTGGCGACCAGTAGCTTTGAAATGGTCATGGGCTTGTCATCTCAGCTGGGGTTCGAGGCGTTCAGCCCGTCGCGCGCGGCCAGATCGGCCGGTACTGGTATTTCGATATCGAGGAGCATCTGTGCGAAGCCCTTGCCCTGCGGGTCGATCCTGACCGATGCGATGCCGCCGCCGCCCAGCGATTCATGCAGCAGGAAGTTCAGAGAATGGCTGCCGGGCAGGTCGAAGCGTTCGACCGGACCATTGCAGAGATGCGCAAAGTAGTCCTTCACGGTCTCTTCGGTCAGCGCCGAGCGGATATAGGGCAAATACTCGGGCTTGCGGGCGAGAATACCGATATTGGCGATGTCCCCCTTGTCGCCTGAGCGGCCCCAGGCCAGTTCGACCAGGCGCACCATCACCGCGCCGGGACCGGCCTCGCGGCCTTCCACCGCCGCCGCGGAGGACGCATCGAGTCGCACCGCCTCGGCCGCAATGGTGACGGGCACGTCTTTGCCGTCGACCTCGACCGCGACCGGGGTATCGGCCTTGTGCTGCAGGAAGGAGAAGAGACGGACCACCGGCTGCACCTTTGGCCGACCGGCGAAGAAACCGGTCAGCCCCTGCGCGGAGGAGACCGCCATCGGCGCGATCTCGCCGGCGAAGATGTTCAGCGCATCGCGGTCATCATGGGTCACGCCGATCTTCAGCACCACCTCACGCGTGCGGGCGCGGGCGTTGGCGCCATAGGCGGCCTCGGCGCCCAGCACCTCCACGCTGACCTGCCGGAAATCACCAAGATTGCGCCCGCGGAGAATGCGGCGGCAGCGGGTCAGGATCGCCTCGGCCACACGTTCGGCCTTGGCAGGCGCGTCGATCGCGGCCAGGGTCAGCGTGGTGATCGCCCGCCAGCCATCAGCATGGGTGGCCGACACCTTGTAGCTGTCGGTGCGTCCCAGCCCCCGCGCGCCCTTCACCATCACCCGGTCGGGCCCCACCTGCTCCAGTGTCACCTGCGACCAGTCGCAGATCACGTCGGGCAGGACGTAGCGCTGCGGATCGCCGATTTCGTAGAGCATCTGCTCGCCGACCGAGGCCGGCACCACCAGCCCGCCGGTATCCGGCGTCTTGGTCATGATGAAGCTGCCGTCTTCCGACACTTCGACGATCGGCATTCCCATATCGTCCCAGCCCGGCACCTCCCGCCAGTCGGTAAAATTGCCGCCCGTGCCCTGCGGGCCGCATTCGATTAGATGGCCCGCAAGCGAACCCTGGGAGAGCCGGTCCCAGTCCTCGTCGCCCCAGCCAAATTCATGCATCAGCGGCCCAAGCGCCACCGCACTGTCAGCGCAGCGGCCGGTCACCACGATATCGGCACCCGCATCGAGGGCGGCCGCAATCGGTCGCGCGCCGAGATAGGCGTTCATGCTCATCGGCTTGGCCAGGAAAGGCGCGCCCGAAAACATCTCGGTCACGCCGCGGTCGCGCAGTTCTTCCGACCGGTCCAGCAGATCGTCACCCAGCACCACGCCGATCGAAATGTCGATGCCCGCCGCCTCGGCCACCCTGGCCAGCGCCTCGCGGCAGCCACGCGGATTGATCCCACCGGCATTCGCGACAACCTTGATCCCCTTGGCCTTGATCTCCTCCAGCCAAGGGGTCAGCGCCTTGACGAAATCCGGGGCGAACCCTGCCTCGGGTGATTTAGCCCGCGCTCGTGCAAGCAGCGACATCGTGATCTCGGCAAGATAGTCGAAGACCAGATAATCGATGTCGCCCTTTCTCATCAGTTGGCCAACCGCCTCAGGCGTATCGCCCCAGAAGCCGGACGCGCATCCGATGCGCACAGTTCGCCCAGTCATCGCAACCTCCCTGTCGTCCCGTCCATTCGGGTGGACGCCGATGGCGAGCTTCCGTCTTTCCTCCCAAGCGCATGCCCAAAAAAAGACACACGCAGCTCGACACCACTTGAAACGTTTTCTAACATATGTTTGATTCTGATCAATAGGCAAGTTGCGCAGCCATCGGGAGGATCAAAGATGAACGTCCAGGCCGGGCCAGGCATGGCCGCGCTCGCGGCCATAAAGGCCAACTATTCGCTGACGCCCGAACAACGGCAGATCGTGGATCACGTGGATCGGGTTGCGCGCGAGATTCTTCATCCATTGCAAGAGAAGATGGATGCGGAAGAACGGTGGCCCGACGATTTGTTTCGGCAGATGGGCGAGTTCGGGCTGCTGGGCATTACCGCGCCCGAGGAGCTGGGCGGCAGCGGCCAGAACGAATTTACCCAGGCCCTGGTGTCAGAGGCCATCTCGAAATGGAACCCGGCAGTCGGCCTTTCGCACGGCGCGCACGACAATCTGTGCCTCAACAACATCCTCAGGAACGGCTCGGATGAGCAGGTGCGGAAATACGTTCCCGGCCTGTGCTCGGGCGAGCTGGTCGGCGCACTTGGGCTGACCGAGCCCGGCGCGGGTTCGGACGCGCTGGGCTCGATGGCCACCAGCGCCGTGCGCGACGGCAACGATTATGTGATCAACGGCTCGAAGATCTACATCACCAACGGCCCGATCGCGGATGTCATCCTGGTTTACGCAAAAACCGACAAGGCGAAGGGCGCCAAGGGCATCTCGGCTTTCATCGTGGAGACCGACAATCCCGGATTCAAGGTGGCGCAGAAGCTCGACAAGATGGGCTTCCGCGGCTCACCGACAGGCGAGCTGGTGTTCGAGGATTGCCGCGTGCCCGCCTCGGCCATGATCGGGGCCGAGAACAGCGGCGTTTCGGTGGTGATGAGTGGGCTCGACCTGGAGCGCGCGATGGTCGCTTCGGTTTGCGTGGGGATGGCCGAAAGGGCTCTGGAGCTGGCGCTCGATTACGCTGGGATCCGCGAACAGTTCGGCAAGCCGATCGCCAGCTTCCAGATGGTGCAGTCGAAGCTCGCGGAAATCTATATCGAGGTCGAAACCGCACGCGCCTTCGGTTATCGGGCGCTCGCGGCTTGCGTCGGCCTGCCCAAGGGGGGCGGCGGACGCGGTGAGATCCATAAGCTCACCGCTGCCGCCTGCCTTTACGCTGGCGAAGCATTCAACAAGGCGGTGACCGAAGCGTGCCATATCCATGGCGGCTCGGGCTACATGCAGGATACCGAAATCAACCGGCTCTACCGCGCCAACAAGCTGCTGGAAATCGGTGCAGGCACCAGCGAGGTGCGAAAAATCATCATTGCCGAAGAACTGCTGCGCGACTGAGCGAGGACGCCAGCTATGAACGAGCGATTGCGCAACATCCCCGACCTGCCGACCCATTACCTGACAGAAGAGCAGCAGGCGCTGGCCGATCAGGCCAGCAAGTTCTTCTTTTCCGAGTTTCACCACCTGAACGCCGAAATGGACGACACCGACGACCTGTCGCCCTCCATCTTTCCCAAGCTGGGCGAGATGGGCTATCTGGGCCTCAACGTAGCGCCTGAATTCGGCGGTGCGGGGCTCGATTTCACCTCGGCCTGCATCATCACCGAGGAATTGTCGCGCGCCTCGGCGGCGATCGGGCTGAGCCACGCGGCCCACGACAATCTTTGCGTCAACAACATCTACCGTAACGCCAATGACGATCTGCGGCGGAAGTACCTGCCGGGCCTCTGCGACGGCTCGCTGATCGGCGCGCTGGGCCTGACGGAGCCGGGCGCGGGATCGGATGCGCTCGGTTCGATGCGGACGACCGCCCGGAAGGACGGCGACCACTTCGTGCTCAACGGCTCGAAGATCTTTATCACCAACGGCCCGATCGCCGATATCGTGCTGGTCTATGCCAAGACCTCGCCCGAAAAGGGCGCCAAGGGTATCTCGGCTTTCATCGTCGAGACCGACAAGCCTGGCTTCAAGGTAGCGCAGAAACTCAACAAGATGGGGTTCCGCGGCTCGCCCACGGGCGAGCTGGTGTTCGAGGATTGCCGCGTACCGGCGAGGAACGTGGTGGGCAAGCTGGACGGCGGTGTGGCGGTGACCATGTCGGGGCTCGACCTTGAACGCGCCATTGTCTGCTTCAACGCCATCGGCATCGCACGCCGGGCATTGGAGATATCGATCGACTATGCCAAGACGCGCCAGCAGTTCGGCAAGCCGATCGCCAGTTTCCAGATGGTGCAGGCCATGCTGGCCGAGATGTATACCGCGATCGAGGCCGCGCGCAGCCTGTCGCTGCGCACCGCCGCCATGTGCGAGGGTCTGGAAGAAGGCGAAGGCGGGCGCGGCGAGATCCACAAGCTGACGGCCGCGGCTATCTTCAAGGCTGCGGCAGCGACCTCCTTCGTGCTGGATCGCGCGGTGCAGATTCACGGCGGATCGGGCTACATGCGCGACACCGAGGTCAACCGCCTCTATCGGACGGGCCGGGTACTCGAAGTGGGCGCGGGCACGCAGGAGGTGCGCAAGCTCATCATCTCCGGCGAACTTCTGAAGAACTGAGGCCCGGTACATGGCAGAAAAACAAGTGCAGAGCCGTTACGCCCCGGATCTCATGGCAGGCCAGGTGGCTCTCGTGACCGGCTCGGGCTCCGGCATGGGCCGTGCCACAGCGCTCGAAATGGCTTCCTGCGGGGCCAGACTGGCGCTTTTCGCGCGTCGCGAGGAGCCGCTTCAGGAAACCGCCGAGATGATCCGAGCGATGGGTGGCGAACCCTTCGTCGTGCCGGGCGACACCCGCGACGAGAAGAGCGTCGAGGCGGCAATGCTGAAGATCAAAGCTCACTACGGTCGGCTCGACGTGCTTGTGAACAACGCCGGCGGCCAGTATATCGCCGCCGCCCGTGACATCACCAACAAAGGGTTCGAGGCGGTTATCCGCAACAATCTGATCGGCTCGTGGCAGATGACGCGCGCCGCCGCCGACCACTTCATGTTCGAGAACGGCGGCTCGATCGTATTCGTAACCGCGATCTCGACTCGCACCGCACTGACAGGCTTCGCCCATACCGTTGCCGCGCGCGCAGGCGTGACAGGCTTGATGAAGACGCTCGCCGCCGAATGGGGTGAATACGGCATCCGCCTGAACTGCGTCGCTCCCGGTACGATTAAGACAGAGGCGCTCGGCCGCTACCCGATACCGCCGGAGAAATGGCACGAGCTAAACCGGTCAGTTCTTGGCCGCATGGGCGTGGCGGAAGACGTCGCAGGGACAATCGTTTTTCTTGCCTCCAGGCTCGGTTCTTTCATTACCGGCGAGGATGTGTATGTGGACGGGGGAGAAACCCTGCACATGGGCCACGACGCCCGCGACATGATCCATCCTGACATGTTCCAGGGGCGGCAGCGGGGGGACGGAAAGAATGAGTGAATCCGTCGTCCTGCTCGAGATTGCCGATCGCATCGCAACGGTGACGCTCAACGACCCCGACAGGCGCAATCCCGTCACCGGCAACGAGATGATCGCGGGGCTGCTCGACGCGTTCGACCGGGCTCAGCGCGATCCCGGCGTGAGCGTCATGATCCTGACCGGCGCGGACCCGGCCTTCTGCGCCGGCGGCGACATCAAGGAAATGTCGGACCCCGAAAGCGTGTTCCGCAAGAATCCGCTGGCTGCGGCGGACAGCTACATCACCGGCATTCAGCGGATACCGCTCGCGCTCTACAAACTCGACATCCCCACGATCGCGGCTGTCAACGGCCCGGCCGTGGGCGCGGGCTGCGACCTGACGATGATGTGTGACATGCGCATCGCGTCGGAGAAGGCGAAATTCGGCGAGGTGTTCTTGAACCTCGGAATCATTCCTGGCGACGCAGGTACCTGGTTCCTCCTGCGGCGGCTCGGTCACCAGAAAGCGGCCGAACTGACGTTCACCGGGCGGATGGTCGGGGCCGAGGAGGCGCTGGAACTAGGAATGGTGCTTGAGGTGGTGCCGCATGGCGATCTGATGGCGCGGGCGCGGGAGCGTGCGGCGGTGATTGCCGCCAAGCCGCCCCGCGCGGTTCGCGTCGCCAAGCGACTGATGCGCAATGCCGAACGCATGGACCTGCCGGATTTCCTGAATACCGCCGCCGCGTACCAGGCACTGATGCACCAGACGAAGGACCATCACGAAGCTCTTGCCGCGTTCCTCGAGAAACGAAAACCGGCGTTCTTTGGCGACTGACAGATCGGCCCTGCAGATGACCCGCTCAGACCAGACGAAACTTCATCAGATCGCCAGGATGTGGAACCATCGCGGACGTGGTCTGATTACCGAGATGAACCTGAAGATCGAAAAGGTGGCGATCGATGGCGTTCTGGTCAGGATGCCGTTCAACCCCTCCTTCTGCGCCGACGAGGACAAAACCCTGCTGCATGGCGGGGTGTTGACGGCCCTCCTCGACAGCGTGTTCGGACTAGCCAATTTCGTGGCCATCGACGGGATCAGCAGCATGGCGACACTCGACCTTCGCGTCGACTATCTGCGCCCGGCGAAATCGCGGGCCGACGTCATGGTGCGCGCAGAATGCATTCGGCAGACCCGGCATGTCGCGTTCAATTCGGGCACTATCTGGTTTGATGAGCCGGATCGGGTCGAAGTGGCCCGTGGCGCCGCGAGTTTTGCGCTCACGCGGGGCGAGGTCAGCATTTTCGAAGCGATGACGCAAAGCAGGTCCTCCAAATGACACCGGATCTTGCAACTCATCAGCTCAGGAAAATACCGTTCTTTCAGTTTCTCGACTTCACGATCACCGAGCTTGCTGAAACGCATGCGGCCGCGACGATGCCGTTCGCCGAACGACTGATCGGAAATCCGATCATGGAATACTACCATGGCGGAATCATCGCGAGCTTCATGGAGGCGGTCGCCGCGATCAGCGTAAGCCATGGTCCCGATCTGCAGCTACCCAAGCCGATCAATCTGACGGTTGACTACTTGCGCCCGGCGGTCAAAGGGCCCCTCATCACCGAGGCCACCGTGAAGCGCAAGGGCAAGCGCATGGCAAGCGTGCGGGCGGTCTGTTGGCAGGATGACCGCTCCCGGCCGGTAGCCGAAGGGTTGTATCATTTTCTGATGGTCTGAAGCCTGCTTCTCGTCGCGCCCCGATTATGTGATCTTCGGGGCTGAGCCGTTGGCCGAAACACCGTCCAGCAGCATCTCGATGAGCAGATCCGTGAAAGCTGAAAGCGTATAATATCCGTGCTGGTCGCCCTTGCCGGGATCGAACCATTCGACCGTCCAATTCAGCGCGCCCAGCATGGCCTGCCGTAGCGGAACCACCTTGATGTCGGAGCGCAAGGCTCCCGCCGTCTGCGCCTCGCGCAACAGCTGATCCCAGATCTTCGCGTATTGGTGGCGAACAGGCCGGTGGCGCGAGCGTATTCCTTCCGGCAACATGCCATAGATGCGGATGTTGGCGGAGGTAAACTCGCTGGCACGGAACAAATATGCCATGTGCGTCGCGATTGCCGTCGCGATGCGGCTTCTATGATCTTCCTTGTTCGGCCATAGGGCGGTCGCATGGCTGACGCCGTTCAAGAGATCACGCAGGCCCAGGTCGAGCACCTCGTCGAGAATTTCCTCCTTTGAGCCGAAATGGTAATAGACGCTGCCTGCCTCAAGGCCTGCTTCCGATGCGACCCGGCGCATTGTTGCCGCCTTGTACCCGCTCTCTCGCAAGATTCGCGCGGCCGTGCGGAGGATTTGATGGCGGGTTCGTTCGGCCTTCCCCGCTGCTTCGAGTTCCTCTGCCAGGTCAATAGGTTCGACCGATTTTCTGACCGTTCCGCCACGTTTGGTGCACATGCCGTCGAGCAGCAGTTTCGACAAGCGTTCCGACAGCAGACCGACAGGATAACGGTCGCTGTCGTACCATTCCGCTGTCCAGTTCATAGCCCCGAGGATGAACTGGCTGACCAGGGTGACCGAGATGTCACCACGCAGATCGCCGGCGTCCTGATGGTGCTGCAAGAATGATCGCCAGAGCTGCCCGTAGGCCTCTCGCAAGGGTCGATGCGCTCTGCGGCGCTTGTCCGACAGCATCGGGAAGTTCCTGATATTCGCCGAAGTGAAATCACTTTGTTTCAGAAGGAAACAAAGGTGAGTGTCGACAAGCTGCCCGAACGTTTTGCGGAATGGGTCATCTTCCGCCCGCGCCCGTTCAACAGTCCTGCGAATCTGCTCGTAGAGTTGCCTAACCCCAATATCGAGGACCTCGTCCAGGATCTGATCCTTCGACTTGAAATGGTAATAGATGCTGCCGGCTTTCAGGTTCGCCGCCTCGGCGATCCGCCGCATGGTGGTCGCGCTGTATCCCTCCTTGCTAAACAGCTGCGCCGCCGCCAGGAGGATCGCGCGACGCGTCTGCTCCGACTTCCCGTACGGCTCCTCGCCGGGGCTATGGGGGAGGATTTCTTCCATGGATCTCTCTTTCGACGCTGGACATCAGTTTATCAGTTGAGGTAATTCGAACAAGCGTTAGAATGCGCGATCATTCCACGGTGCCCGCGAGGCCGGCAAAAGGAGAAAAGGGAATGCGCGGACTGAAAGGCAAGAGAGTAATCGTAACGGGTGGTGGAAGCGGAATCGGGCGGGCGATCTCTATCCGCTTCGCCGAGGAAGGAGCCGAGGTTGCGGTTTTCGACCTCAATGAAGACGGCGGCCGGCAAACCGTCGGAACGATCGAAGATGCAGGCGGCAAGGCGCGTGCATATACTGTTGACATCACCGACCGCAAGGCCGTGGACGCCGCAGTGGCCGAGTTCGAGGCCGGGGGGCCGATCGACGTTCTCGTTAACAATGCCGGGTGGGATGAGATCAAGCCGTTCCTCGAGACCGATGTTGATCTGTGGAAGAAGATCATAGATATCAACCTCTACGGTCCCCTTCATATGCACCATGCTGTTCTTCCGGGCATGGTAAGGAATGGGTCCGGCCGCATCGTGAACATCAGTTCGGATGCGGGCCGCGTCGGCTCTTCGGGCGAGGCGGTCTATTCGGCGTGCAAAGGTGGCATCATTTCCTTTACCAAGACCGTCGCGCGGGAACTGGCCCGCAAGGGCATTCAACTCAATGCGGTCGCGCCCGGTCCGACAGACACCCCGCTGTTCGCGGAAGTCGCCAAGGGCGAAGCCGGAGAGAAGATTGCGGAAGGCCTTAAACGGGCGATCCCCATGAAACGTCTCGCCCAGCCGACGGACTATCCCGGGATTGTGTGTTTCCTCGCCTCGGACGATGCCGGATTCATAACCGGACAGGTCATTTCCGTATCGGGCGGGCTGTCGATGCACGGTTGACAGGCCGCGCGGTGCTTTCCGGGTCCAAACGATGACAAGGTTTCCTCCCCAACTGGGCGCTCTTCAGGGCGGCCCATTTTTTTTAGATCAGAAGATCCGTAATGTTCGAGGCCGACCAAACCATCAGGGAAACAAGTACGCTCGCGGCATTCATCGACCGTTGTGGCGTTGCGAATTACGAGGAATTGGTCGAACGCGCAGACAGTGACCCGGATTGGTTCTGGACGCAAGTTCTCGACCTCGCTCGCATTCGGTTCGCCCGCCCGTACCACCGTCTGCGCGAGATCGGCGACGGACCGGAGAACATCCGCTGGGGAATCGGCGGCGCACTGAACCTCACCGAAACCTGTCTCGATGCGCACATCGAGAAGGGGCTCGGCGACAAGACCGCGATCGACTGGGTGGGCGAAGACGGCAGCCGCCAGCAATGGAGCTATTCCCGGCTTGCCGAGGAAGCCGCGCGCGTTGCCTCTGCCCTCTCGGCGCGTGGAGTGAAGCCCAGCCAGGGCGTCGGCATCTACATGCCGATGATCCCCGAAATCGAGGCCGCGCTTCTGGGCATCGCGCGGCTGGGCGCCGTGGCGGTCCCGCTATTTTCCGGGTTTGCGCCGCATGCCATCGTCACCCGCCTGAACGACGCCCGTGCCGTCGCCGTGCTGACTGCGGATGCGACGCCCAGGCGGGGCAAGCCGGTCTGGATGGAGGCCACTTTGGCCGAGGCCCTGGCGGAGGTGCCGTCGGTGCATACCGTGTTCAGCCTGCGGCGCTTCGGCGGCCCAGTGGCCGATCCGGCCCGCGATCTCGACTGGCAGGAAACCGTCGGTACGGCCGACGCGACGCGGCCGGCGCATCCGGTGGAGACCGACGCACCGCTGCTCATCGCCTACACCTCGGGCACCACCGGCAAGCCCAAGGGAGTGGTTCACACGCATTTGGGCGTACAGGCCAAGGCCACGGCCGATTTTCTGCTGTGTCTCGACATGAAGTGCGACGACCGCCACCTGTGGATGACGGACATGGGTTGGGTGATGGGACCCCTCACGCTGATTTCGGTGCTGCTTGCGGGCGCCACATTGGTGCTCGCCGAAGGAGCGCCCTCGATGCCGGGCGATCCCTTCCGCCTACTGCGGCTGGCCGCGGAGAACAAAGTAACTCATATGGGTGTTGCACCAACGCTGGTGCGGCAGCTCACAACGCAGGATCCCGCGTTGCTGCGGGGGTACGATCTTTCCGCACTGCGTATCGTCGCCTCGACCGGAGAGCCCTGGACCGACGATGCCTGGCTTTGGCACCTGGAGCATATCTGCCGGCACCATGCGGTACCGCTCAACATTTCGGGTGGAACCGAGCTCTTCGGCGCAATTCTTACCTCGACCGTACTGCACGAGGTGAAGCCGGGTGGCTTTTCGGGTCAGGCGCTGGGCGTCGGCGCCAAGGTGCTGCGCGTGGACGGCAGCGAGGCTGCGCCGGGCGAGGTCGGCGAATTGGTCGTCACCCGGCCGCCGATGGGGCTGACGCCGACGATCTGGGGCGACAAGAACCGCTATCTCGACACCTACTGGTCCACGTTTCCCGCCTTCTGGCGTCATGGCGACTGGGCGCGGTGCGACCCGGACGGCACCTGGTTTATCCTCGGCCGTTCCGACGACACGCTGAACATTGCCGGCAAGCGCATCGGGCCACCGGAGATCGAGGCGGCGCTGACCGAAACCGGGAAAGTTCTGGATGCAGCGGCGATATCCGTGCCCGACCCCATAAAGGGTACAACGGTGGTTTGCATCTGCGTCACGGTGCCCGGTGTGACGCCCGATGACAGGCTCGTCGAGCAGCTCAAGGACCGCGTCGGCGAGGTGGTTTCGAAGCCCTTCCGCCCGAGCGAGATCCATTTCGTCGAGGCGCTGCCCAAGACCCGCAGCATGAAGACGATGCGCCGGATCGTGCGCGCCGCTTTCCTGGACGAGGATCCGGGCGACCTCTCCTCGATCAGCAATCCCGAAACGATGGAGGCCATCGCGGCCCTGAGAAAGGACAAGCCATGATCACGGTCTTCGGAGCCACGGGCACCACCGGCGCGCCACTGGTGGAAGCGCTTCTCACCAGGGGCGCGAAGCTGCGTGCCGTCACCGGCCAGCCTGCGAAGACCGCGGCGCTTGTGGCGAAGGGCTGCGATGCCGCCGTGGCGGATTTCGGCGACCGCGACGCTTTGGAACGCGCCTGCCAAGGAGCGGAGAAAGCCTATCTCGTGACGCCGCCGCATCAGGACATGCGCCGCTGGAAGGCCAATGCCATCGCCGCGGCCACGGCGGCGGGCGTGCGCCATGTGGTCATGTCCACCGGACTCGGTGCTTCGCCCAGGGCGCGGCTGACCTTCGGCATGTGGCATTCCGAAAGCCAGGAACTGCTGAAGGACAGCGGCATGGACTGGACCTTGGTTCAGCCCACCTATTTCATGCAAAACCTTCTGTGGCAGGCTGAAAACATCGTCTCCGATGGTGTCTATTGTGACGATCTGGGTGGGCCGGTGGCGTGGGTCGACGCCCGTGACATCGCCGATGTGGCGGTCGAGGCGCTGCTTGGCGCGGGCCATGCTGGCAAGGCCTATGGCCTGACGGGCGCAGAGGCGTTGACCGGCGAGGAGATCGCCTCGCTCCTCAGCGAGGCGACAGGCCGCGCGGTGACATGCGCCTCCTTGCCGCCGAATCAGGCCAAGGCGAGCATGATCGCGAACGGCATGCACCCCGACGTCGCCGCCGCCATGGTGGAGTTGGCCTCGCTCGCACCCAAGGGCCATCTCGCCGGCATTGAGACCACGGTCAGCGAGGTGCTCGGCCGCCCGGCGCGCCGCTTCCGCGACTTTGTGGCCGAGAACAGGCATGCCTTCGTCGGATAAGGCGGCGCCCGCGCCGCTTTATCTCGAGCTCGCGCCGCCGGCCGGGGCCCCCGCCCAGATCGACCATTTCTTCGCCTACTGCGATTGCGGCCTCTTGTCGGGTCCCGGCACCGGCCGCTTCGCCACCGATCTCTTTACGCTTTCCCTGACGCTGCGCGCCGGAGCCGATCACGGCCCCCGCCCGCGCCTCGACCTCGCACCGCCCCGCCCCGCCTTCAGCCCGCGCCGCGCGCCCTTCAAGGGCGCGATCGCCGGAATGCGCCTCGACGCCGCGCCCCACCTTCTCCCCTCCGAAGGAAATCTGGACGCGCTGACCCTTGCCCTTCTGGCGATGGCGGGGAACGGTGAGGCCTGGGCGCGGCTTGTGGCGGCACTCGACCAGCTCGCCTGCGACCTGACCTTCTCCGGCAGCCACTCCGCCCCCGCCAGCGCGCGAAGTGAGCGGCGTCGCGTCCGCGCGGCCACCGGCACGTCGGGACGGCGGCTCACCGTCATCCGGCGTTTCCGGACCCTGCTGGACGGGCTTGCGGCGCGCGATCAGGCGTTGAGCGAACTGGCGCTCGATGCAGGCTACTACGACCAGTCGCACATGTCGGCCGCCTGCCGCGCCTTCGCCGGCGCCCCACCGGGCGTGCTCCGCCGCCTTGCCGGCGCGCGGCCCTCTGGCCGTTTCTTCCAAGATCAGGGACTCGAAAGCCGCCTAAGACTGGTCATCGATCCCCGACGAGGAGCAGACAGGCCATGCCCGGTTTCGAGCCGAAGAACCCCGATTTCGACGCACGCGTGCGCGACAGTTTCGGACGCCAAAAGGTGATGCACACGCTGGGCATCATCATTGCCGACCTGTCGCCTGGGCGCATTGTTCTGGAGATGGCGCACAGCGACGCGCTGACCCAGCAGCACGGCTTCGTTCACGCCGGCATCGTCTCGACAGCGCTCGACAGCGCTTGCGGCTACGCCGCCTTCTCGCTGATGCCGGCCGAAGCGGCGGTGCTGACCGTGGAGTTCAAAATCAACCTCCTCAACCCAGCCGACGGCGAGCGCTTCCGCTTCCAGGCCGAGGTGGTCAAGCCCGGTCGCACCCTCACCATCTGTGAGGCGCGCGCCCATGCGCTGAAGGGCGGGACGGAGAAGCTGGTCGCCACGATGACCGGTACGCTGATGGCGCTGTTCGGACGGGCGGGGGTCAGCGGATAGGCGCAGTCGAGACAGGCCTCAGTTGGCCTCGCGCTCGATCCAGGTTTCCAGGACGTGGCGCTGGATCTTGCCGCTGGTCGAGCGCGGGAAGTCTTCGGAAGCGATGAAGCGGATCTCGCGCGGCCGCTTATACTTGGCCATATGCTCGCGGCAAAGCTGCATCAGCGCGTCGGCATTGGGGCCGCCTACGTGTCGTGCCACGAAGGCCACCGGGCGTTCGCCCCAGCGCAGGTCCGCAACCTTCACCAAGGCGGCGTCGATCACCTGCGGATGCGTCAGCAGCACCCGCTCGCCCGCTCGATCTCGGCCGGATAGACGTTCTCGCCGTCCACGGGGAGAGACTCTCATGAGGACCCGCCTAACCGGATCAGAACGCACCGACGCCGGTGAGGTTGCGTCCGATCACTAGCTTCTGGATTTCCGTGGTGCCATCGGGGATCGGCATCACCTTGGCATTGCGGAAGTGCCGTTCTACCGGGAATTCCTTGGTGATCCCGTTACCACCGTGGATTTGCACCGCCTTGCCGGTGATCTCGACAGCCATCTCAGTGGCGTACCACTTTGCCATCGAGGTCTGAGTGTCGCAGCGGACGCCAAGCTCAAGAAGCTGCAACCCGCGCTGGCAGAGAAGCCGAGCAGCGTCGAGCTGGGTGGCCATGTCGGCCAGGTAGCCCTGGATCAACTGATGCCCGGCGATCGGCTTGCCGTGCTGGTGGCGGTCCTTCGCATAGGTCACCGCGCATTCCAGAGCCGCCTGGCCGATCCCGATGCTGGTGAGGCCCACGAAGACTCGCGCGCTCTCGAACAACTTCAGTGTTTGGAAGAGCCCGCCGCCGGGCTGGCCCAGCACGTGGTCCGAAGTGGTTTCAGCGCGGTCGAAGAAGAGTTCGCAAGTCGAGGCGCCCACAAGGCCCAGTTTGCGCAGTTCGCGGCTTTCGTACTTGCCGGTGTCGCGGTCGACGATCACCATCGATATACCGCCGTCCAGGTTGCAGACCACGATGGCGAAATCCGACTGTGCACCATTCGAGATCCACAACTTTTGACCACTGATGAAGATATTTTCGCCCTCGCGCGCGGCCCGACACTTCACCTCGCGTACGTTCGAGCCCACCTCTGGCTCCGAGATGCAGGTGCAGGCGATACGCTCGCTGCGCAGAAGCGGCTTTAGATAGATCTCCTTCTGCTCGGGACTGCCCAGAAGGCTGAGGGCGAAGGCGGCATGGCCCTGGATCAGAACGGCGATCGCCAGGTCGGGCCAGATGCGCGCCAGTTCCTCATACAGAATACCGTAGCTCATCCGGTCCATGCCTGCGCCGCCATCTTCCTCGGGGATCAAGCCGCTGATCAGTCCGAACTCCTCGACCTTGGCGAACAAGCCTTTCAGCGTGTCCGCATCCGGCGGATGGCCCAGAGCTTCGTATTTCTCCGTCAGCGGGGCGAATTCGGCCTCGGCCATCTTGCGGAAGTTCTCCAGCAACATGCGCTGGTCGTCGGTATAGATTGCCTGAGCGGCGGCGATCACGTTTTCCATTGTTGTCTACCTGTGTTAGCGGCCCAGAATGGTGACGCAGGCGGTGGCTTCCTCGACTCCGTGCAATCCGCCACCGTTTTCGGCGATTGCGTTCTGCGCGCCCTCGACCTGACGCGCGCCGGCCTCCCCGCGCAGCTGCGTGACCAGTTCGAAAATCTGCCCGATCCCGGTGGCCCCGACCGGGTGGCCCTTGGATTCGAGCCCGCCCGAGGGGTTCACCGGGATGCGCCCGCCGATCTTCGTCTCGCCGCGCAGGCTGGCCGGGCCGCCCTCTCCGAATTCGACAAACCCGAGGTTCTCGATCTGGATAACTTCGCCCACGGCGGTTGCGTCATGCACCTCGGCAACGGACATGTCCTCCGGGCCAAGTCCGGCCTGTTCATAGGCCTGAAGCGCGGCAAGGCGGGTCAGGTGGTTCTTGAAGTCCTCGGGCGGACGGTCGGTGCCGGACCGCAAGATCGCCGCCTTGACCTTGATCGCACGCGCTGGATCGAGACCCAGCCGCTTGAGTCCCTCGCCGGTGCACAGCAGGGCTGCCGCCGCGCCATCGGAGATCGGGGCGCACATCGGCAGGGTCAGCGGGTAGGAAATGGGCGGCGCGGCCAGAACCTGTTCAATGCTCATGGAATCACGGTACTGGGCCAGCGGGTTATGCGCGGAATGCGCATGGTTCTTTGCGGCGACGGCGGCGAATTGTTCCTGGGTTGTGCCGAAGGTCTTCATGTGCAGCCGCGCGAAGCCGGCATAGACATCCATGAACACGCTGTAAGGCTTGGGTGATTTCGAGCCTTCGGGTTCTTCGACCCCAGCGCCCAGATCGGCCAGGCGCTGCGCGACCTCTTCGCCGTTGCTAACATCCCAGCCGCTGTCGAAGGCCGAGAACATCAGCGCCCGGTCGTCGGAATACATCTTCTCGGCGCCGACCGCGAGGCAGCAATCGCCATTGGCCGCCTTGAGGAAGTCGATCGCCAGCTTGAACGCGGTCGAGGCGCTGGCACAGGCATTCTCGACGTTGACGACCGGGATACCCTGGATACCCATCTCGCGTAGCGCGATCTCGCCGCGGATCATGTGCTGGCCTTCCATGTGGCCTTGGACGGCGTTGGAGAAGAAGGCGCCCTCGATCCGGTTGGCCGCGAGCCCGGCGTCTTCGAGCGCGGCGTTGACGGCCTCGCGCGCCATGTCCTTGACCGACTTGTCGCGGAACTTTCCGAACGGCGTCATCCCGACGCCAACCACGTAAATATCCTGCATCGTACTTCCTTCCGGGCTCAGTAGCCCCTGAATTGCGGTTTGCGTTTCTCGACAAAGGCCGCGAGCCCTTCCCGGATGTCCCACGAGCGCATGTGCGCACGCAGGTTCAGCATTTCCTCGGCCAGGGCGGCGGGCTCGTCCACGTTCATCGCCCGGTTCGCCACCGCCTTCATCCGCCGCAGCACGGCGGGGCTCTTATCGGCAAGCTCATCGGTGAAGGCCTGCACCGTGTCGCGTAGCTCGTCATCGGGCACGACCTTGTTCACGAGCCCCCAGTCCATCATCTCGCGGGCCGAGACGTGTTCGCCCGAGAACAAGAGGTACTTGGCGCGGTTGAGCCCGATCCGGCGCGGCAGAATGGCGGCGCCGCCGGCTCCGGGGAAGACGCCGAAGTTGGAATGGGCGTCGCCGAGCTTCGCGCTTTCGGCTGCGAACACCAGATCGCAGGCCATCACCATTTCCAGGCCGCCCGCCAGGGTCAGGCCGTTAACCGCGGCGATCACCGGCTTGGGGCCGCTGCGGATGAGTCCGAAAGCGTGATCCACGCGATCGAGCAGATCCGGCTCGCCCGGTTTCAACTCGTCCACGGCCACCTCCTTGAGATCGGCTCCGGCGCAGAAGGCGCGGCCCGAACCGGTGAGCGCCACCGCGCGCACCTCGTCGTCGGTCATCGCCTGGACAAGCGCCCCGGCCATCTCGTCGACCATCTGCATCGACATCGCGTTCATCTGCTCGCTGCGCCGAAAGGTGATCCACTGGGTTTGCCCAACGCGTTCGACCGACACGGTCTTTCGATCTTCAGTCAACATAACCTCCTGAAGACATTGCAAAAATGGTGATTTTTGGGGTTGATCTCCGGCGCCGCGCGCGGTGGAATGAGGGGCCCGCACGCGGGCGGAACAAGGATGGGAGGCGGCGATGAGCAACGCACCGCTCGAAGGGCTGAGGATCCTGAGTCTGGCCGAGCAGTTTCCGGGGCCCTATGCCACGATGCTGCTGTCGGACATGGGCGCCGAGGTGATCATGGTGGAGCGGCCGGGCATGGGCGACCCGGCGCGGCAGTTCACGCCGCTGTTCAAGGCGCTGAACCGGGGCAAGAAGAGCGTGGCCCTGGACCTTAAGGTACCCCAAGAGCTGGGGCGGTTCCGCGGATTGGCCGCGGAGACGGACGTTATCGTTGAGGGGTTTCGCCCCGGCAAGCTCGCCGCTCTCGGGGCAGGGTTCGAGGAGATGCGCAAGGTCAATCCGCGCCTCGTCTACGTGTCGATCTCGGGATACGGGCAGGAGGGGCCCTATCGCGACCGGGCCGGCCACGATCTGAGCTACGAGGGCGTGGGCGGGCTTCTGGCCGGGCAGGCCAACGCGGGCCTGCCAGGCGAAGTGCCGCGAGTTCCCCTGGCCGATATAGGCGCGGCACTGTTCGCGGCCATCGCGGTCCTCTCGGCCACGATCTCGGCCCGGCGGACGGGGCGGGGGCGCTACGTGGACGTTTCGATGTCGGATGCCGTGGTTTCGATGCTCACCGCCTTCCTGGTACCCGAGGCCAACGGCACTCCCCTGGGCAACTTCATCGCCGAGCCGGCTTATGGCGTCTTCACCTGCGGCGACGGCAAGCTCATAACGCTTTCGATCGCGCATGAGGATTGGTTCTGGCGCCCCTTCTGCGAGGTGATCGGCAGGCCGAAGCTCGCCGGCCTGAAGGGCCGCGACCGCACAGCACGAAAAGACGCGCTGCGCGAGGAGATCGCCGCGGTGATCGTCACCCGGGCGCGCGACGCGTGGGGCCTCCTGTTCGACAAGGCCGGCGTGCCCTGGGGCCCGGTCAACAGCCTGACCGAGACCCTCGCCGATCCGCATGTTCGCGCCCGCGGACTGCTGCGGACCCTGGCGCTGCCGGATGGGGGGAGCGAGACGCATCTGGTTCAGCCTCTGAAGTTCGACGGGTTCGAGAGCAGCCCAAGTAGCCCGGCTCCGGAGCTTGGGGGCGATACCGACGGCGTTCTGGGGCGGGGGCGCGGATAGTGACCCGCCTTCCCTGGGTCAGACCGCAAACGAGTATCCCCCGTTGACCGGATAGGTCTGGCCGGTGATCCAGCTCGCTGCGTCCGAGCAGAGGAAGAGGATCAGGCCCGCCGGATCCTCCGGTTCACCGAGGCGACGGATCAGGTATTGCGAAAGGATCTTTTTCTCAGCGGCCTCGTCGGGGATCAGATCGGTCACCGCGGGGGTCCGTGTGCCGCCGAGCGCAACGCAGTTGGCGGTGATCCCGAAGCGGCCGCCGGCTTTGGCGATGGCGCGCATGAAGCCCGCAGCGCCGGCCTTGGCACCGGAGTAGACAGCCAGGTGCGGCTCGCCGACGCGGCCGGCGTCCGAGATCACGGTGACAATCCGACCGTAGCCGCCCTTGATCATGCCGGGCATGGCGTGGCGGGTGCAGTTGAGCACGCCGTCTAAGTTGGTGGCCAACCAGCGTCGCCACTCGTCGGGACCGGATTCCCAGAAAGGAACCAAATCGTCGAGGCGCGAGGTCGGGCCTGCATTGCCGGCGTTGTTCACCAGGATGTCGACCCCGCCCAGCGCCTCACGGGCCCTGGCGAACGCGCCGCCGACGGCCTCGAAATCGGAGACGTCGAAGGCCAGGGGCAGCGCCTTCGCACCGAGCGCCGCTACCTCGGATGCCACCGCTTCGGCGCGGTCGGCGTGGAAATCGTTGATCACAACGGCGCTGGCGCCGTACTGCGCCAGATAGAGGGCGACCTGGCGCCCCACGCCTTGTCCACCGCCGGTCACCAGCGCTGTCCGTCCCTTGAGGTCGAGAATGTGTTTCATGCCTCCCCCTGTTCATCATCCGAGCCAGCGCTTGCGCCGGCGGTAGTGCTTGACGTCGCGATAGCTCTTGCGTTCGCCTGAGGCGGTCACGCCGAGGTAGAATTCCTTCACGTCCTCGTTCTGGGCCAGCTTGTCGGCGCGCCCGTCGAGAACCACCCGGCCGTTCTCCAGCACATAGGCGTAGTCGGCCAGTCCCAGCCCCGCGGCGCTGTTCTGCTCAACCAAAAAGACGGTCGTGCCCTCCTCCTTCAGCCGGCTCAGCACCTCGTAGACGTCGCGGATCATCAGCGGAGCGAGGCCGAGCGAAGGCTCATCGATGGCGATGATCTTAGGCCGGGCCATCATAGCGCGGCCGATCAGAAGGAGCTGCTGTTCGCCGCCCGACATGAAGCCCGCCGTGCGGGACTTCAGGTCAGCGAGGCGCGGCATCAGCGTGTAGACGTGATCGAGCCGTCGCTTCAGCTCGGCCCGGTCAGGCACCATGTGTCCCCCGACAATCAGGTTCTGCTCCGCGGTCATGTGGCGCAGCACGCGGCGGCCTTCCATCACGTGGATGAGGCCGCGCCGCACAACCTCCGAAGCTTCCAGGTTATGGATCGGAGTGCCCTCGAGCGTGATCGCTCCGGCCGACACCTTTCCGTCTTCGGATTTCAGCGTGCCCGAGATTGCCTTGAGGATCGTGCTCTTGCCGGCGCCGTTGCCGCCAAGGAGCGCGACGCACTGCCCTTCCCGAAGGCTGAGGGAAACGCCCTTCAGCGCAAGGATGACATCGGAATAGGTAACCTCTACATTGTGAAGTTCCAGCATCGGCCGCCTGCCCCGTTCTTAGGATAAGGCCGGGCACCACGAGCGGCGGTGCCAGGCAGGTCTCACCACTTCTCGACGTTGGGGATGGCGGCCCCGGTGGCCTCGACCACGATTTTGCCGTCGCGCACGCTGCCGACGTTGACCTGAAGTCCCTTCAGGGGAAAGGGCGCCTCAGGTGTGAAGGACAGCGTGGGAAGGAAACCGTGGGTTTCTTCTGTAGTGATCGGTTCTGCGAAAAGCGCCTCGCGCACCTTCTCGCCGGTCAGGCCCTCAGGACCGTTGGCTTCTATCGCATGTTCGATCACCGTAACGGCAAAAAGCCCTTGGGAGATGCCCATGGCAGTCACTACGTTCCAAGGTGCCTTCAGGCCGTAACTGTCGGACAGGGTCTGGTAGAACTGGCGGGGCGGCGTGTCCTCGTCGGCCGCGATGGCCATGCCGTAGGCTTCGTAGTCGCCTTCAAGCTGTTCGAGGCCGCCCAGGGCTTTGCCCGAGGCGGGAAGGCCATTGTGCGAACTCATCATGATCGGCACATCGGCGCCATTGGCCTGCAGGCCGCGCTTCGCGGCAACCACGATCGAGGTGTTGGTCTGGATGATCAGGGCGTCGGCGCCCGAGCGTGCCACGCGGCGCATCTGCGCCGTCAGATCGGTCGGCTGCACTTCCGTGTAGATCACCTCAACCAGTTCGATCTCGTCGGGGTGCTCTTCGGCGTATTTCTCCAGGCCCTTGGCCATGTCCACATAGGCCGGCGAGGCCTCCGAGGCCATAATCGCTGCCTTGATGGGGCCATCACCGCCCCGCTTCTGGCGCAGCCAGTACAGGAAGCCCGCGCTCTCGTGTGAGTAGGTGGGACGGGGATTGAAAATCCAGGAGTCCGGTTTCCACGCATAGCCGTACGCGGCGGTGGCCATGAACATCGGGATCTTGTCCTCGGGCAGGCGCTCGGACAGTGCTGCGACGTCGGGGCCGCCGAGGCCGATTACCGCGATGGGCTCGAGTTCGGACTTGATGCCGGGCCACAGGCTTGCCACCTGGGCGGCGTCATAGCGGGTCTCGTAGTTCTTGTAGTTCAGCGTCACACCCAGTTGCGCGCCGCGGGTGGCGTTCCACCAGTCGATCACCTTCTCGCGCCCCGCCGCGAGGATCGGCATGATGTCGGCATAAGGCCCCGAGAAGTCCGACAGGAGAGCCACGTTGTAGCGAGTTTCCTCCTGCGCCTTCAGCGGCAGTGCCGAGGCCAGCGCCATTGCGCCCGCCGCAAGAAGAGTGCGGCACATCGATTTCAAGGACATTGTCATTTTCTTCCTCCCAGTTGAGGGCCGGCCCTGGTCAATAGGGGAACGGCCAGATGCGGTAAGACGATTTCAGGATGGTCCAGCGATGCATCAGTCCCTTGGGCTCGAGGATCATGAAGAGGGCGATGACTCCTCCCAGGATCACGTTCATTCCCGCGAAGACGATGTCGCCCCCGAGGAAGGTGACGCTCTCTGCAATATTCGGCCCAACGGTTGCGATGATCTCCTGAATCACGCGGATCACGAAGACGCCGATGAGCGCACCGACGATAGAGCCCATGCCGCCAACGATGATCATCGCTATGAAGAACACCGAGTTGAACAGGGTGAACTGATCCACGCCGACGAAGCGGATCAGGTAGGCCCAGAGCCCGCCGCCCACCCCGGCGTAGAATGCGCCGATCAGGAAGGCGTTGGCCTTGGTGGCGGCGACATTGATGCCCATGATGCCGGCGGCCACGTCGTCGTCGCGGACCGCCACGAAGGCACGCCCGAAGCGCGAGCGGACAATTCCGAAGGCGCCGGCCACCATGATCGCGGCGACGAACAGCATAAGGTAGTACTGCGCGCCTTCGCTCACGATCCGCAATCCGAAAAGCGTGGCCGGCGGCACGGTCACCCCGTTCGATCCCCCAAGCCAGGACGAGGGCAAATTGAGGACCGCGAAATGGAAGATGAACTGCGCCGCGATGGTGGTGAGCGCCAAGTAGAAGCCCTTGATCCGCGCCGCCGTCAGCCCGAAGAGGAAACCGAAGACAGCCGCTGCGAAACCGGCGATGGGGATTGTCAGAAGGAAGGTTAGCCCGGTCTTCTCGGCCAGAATCGCAGCCGTATAGGCGCCAACCCCCATGAAGGCCGCCTGGCCGAGGTTGATCTGACCGGCGTAGCCGGTGCAGATCTGAAGCCCAACGGCAACCACCGCGCTGATGTACATGATGTTGAGGATGGCGACGATCCGCGGCCCCACCAGATAGGGCGCCGCCAGCAGCACCGCGATGAATAGGATGAGCGAGAGCGCTTGCCAGCGGGTGCGGACCAGCCGCCGGTCGGCGCGGTAGCTGGTGGCGAAGATGCCGGAAGGATCCATCGCTCAGACCCTCTCGATGGTGCGCCAGCCGAACAGTCCGGTTGGCCGGACCAGCAGGATGCCCAGCATAATGAGGTAGGGCACGACAGTACCGAGCGCACCGCCGACCAGCGGATCGAGATAGTTGGTGGCCAAGCTTTGTGCCACGCCCACGATCACGCCGGCAAGGATTAGTCCGCCGATGGATTCGAGCCCGGCAAACAGCGCAACAGGAAGCGCGGCGAAGCCAATTTCAGAGGCGAGAAAGGTAAGCGACTTGCCGCTCAGGAAGATCATCGCACCCACCGTGGAGAGAACCGCGCCCAGGACCCAGGCGAAGGCGATCGAGCCCTTGACCGAGATCCCCATAGACGATGCCACCACATGATCCTCGGCCACCGCCGTCATGCGCAGCCCGGCGCGGGTCCGATTGAAAAACCAGGAGAGCCCGACCGCCGCGACAACGGTGATGAGACCGCCGATCAGGAGGTTCATCGGAATCAGCATCTCTCCCAGGAACAACGGCTTCAGAGGGAAGATAACCGGGAAGGGCCGCACCGCGGGTCCGAAAAGCAGTAGCACAATCCCACGCAGCAATATCAGCAGCCCCACGGTGACCATGACCATGGAGAATACACTTTCTCCGATCAGTTTGGTCAGGAAGATCCGCTCGATCAGGTAGCCTGCCAGCGCCGAAAGCAGCAGTGAGAGAGTGATCGCCAGCCAGAGGTCGAGACCCAGCTCGAAAGTCGTGTACCACACGATGAAGCCGCCCAGGATCACCAGTTCGCCCTGGGCGAAGTTGAACACTTTGCTGGCGCGATAGATCACCACGAACCCCATCGCGACCAAAGCATAGAGCAGCCCGATCAGGGCGCCAGTGATGATGTCGTTGATAACGTAGATCATCGTTTCGTGAACTCCTTCACGCGGCGTGTTGCTTCCGGGCGGTGTGCGGAGCGTCCTCAACATCGGTGACGGCGACGTGGACCCTCAGAACGCCCCGGCGGCCGTCTTGATAGGTGACAGCGATTTCCAGATCGACACTGTCATCCCCGCCGTAGATCGCCTCCACTAGATCGGCGTAGCGCTCCTCCAGAAAGGCTCGGCGCAGCTTGCGGCTGCGGGTCAGTTCGCCCTCGTCGGGGTCGAGCTCCTTGGGGAAGTTCGCGAAACGCCGGACCCGCGATCCTTCCGGCAGAAGCATGTTGATGCGCTCCACCTCCGCCCTGATCAGTTCGAGGATCTCGGGTTTCTGCGACAGGTCGGTATAGGTTGAGAAGCTGAGCTGGTTCTCCTCAACCCAGCGGCTCAGCACCTCCAAATCGATATTGATCAACGCCGCCACAAAGGGGCGCGTCTGGTCTCCAAGGATCATCAGATCCTTGATGAAGGGGCTGTAGCGCAGACGAGTCTCGATGAACTGCGGCGGATAGCTGTGACCGTTGCAGAGATGCCGCATGTCCTTTACCCGATCGAGGAACACGAGCTCTCCATCATCGGTCATCGAGACGGCGTCGCCGGTCGCATACCAGCCGTCCCTGGTCTGGGCCTCAGCGGTCTTGTCGGGCTTGCGGAAATAGCCGCCGAACCCCGAGCCACCCCGCACATGAAGCTCGCCGTCCTCGGCGATGCGAAATTCGAGCGGATCGCCATAGACAGGATTGACCTGCATCCAGCGCCCGCTGGTCTCCAGCTTATAGCTTTCGCCCATATGCGCTGTGAGAAGTCCGACTTCCGTTGCCCCGTATACGTTGCGCAGCTTCACGCCCATGGCGTGGAACATGCGGAAGACGTCGGGCGCCATGAGCGCCCCCCCAGACATGGCGTTCCTGGCCCTTCCCAGGCCCAGATTGTCGCGCAGGTGCCAAAGCACCAGAACCTCGGCCAGCGGCAGCTGCAGGCGCGCTGCAAGCGAAGGCCGACGCCCTTCAAGCCGCTCGACATAGACGTCGCGGCCCACCCTCATCGCCCAGTTGTAGAGCGCCCGCCGAATTGGCCCCGCGCTCAGCATCCGCGCCTGTACAATCGAGGCAAGGTTCTCCCACTGACGCGGGCTGAAGACCAGCGCATCGACGGCCAGCTCACGGATGTTGTCGAGTATCTCTTCCGGCCCCTCGGGGAAGTTCACCACCATCGGTGCAAGTAGCCCGATCGACAGCCCGAAGATCTGCTCGGTAACCCAAGCCGGGGAAATATAGGTGAGGTACTCGGTGCCCGGCGCGATTTCGACCGCGCCCATCACCCGGGCGGAGTTGTCGAAAAGATAGCGCTGCGAGATCATAACGCCTTTCGGCTTGCTGGTCGTGCCCGAGGTATAGGACAGAACCGCGATGTCGCCGGGTGTACCGCGCGCGACACGAGCTTCGAATAACTTCGGGTCCTGGTCGTGACGGCGGGCTCCGGCATCGCTCACCGTCCGATACGAGCGCAAGAGCGGGTGCGCATAGGTCCACAGCCCGGCATCGTCCCAGTAGACGATGGCGATGATGCCCTCGAGGTCCCCGGCGATCTCGAGGCACTTGTCCACCTGCTCCTGGTCCTGCACAAGGAAGATCCGCGTCTCCGAATCCCGCGCCAGATAGTGAATCTCGGCGGAGGATTGATCGGGGTAGACCGAGATCACCTTCCCGCCCAATGATTGGGCGGCGTACTCGGCCCAGAAATGTTCGGGTTCGTTCTCGCCGATTACCATCATTGAGTCGCCCGAGCCGAATCCCAGATCGTCAAGGCCAAGCGCCAAGGCGCGGACCCGCTGGAGCACGTCGGCCCAGGTGAACTCGCGCCAGATGCCGAGGCGCTTGTGCCGCTGGGCCAAGGCAGCCGGCGTGGCCTTGGCTCGCGCCAGCAACACCTGCGGCAGCGTTTGGCTTTGCGTCACCGCAGGATCGCTGAAGACCTTCGCTGCTCTTGTGGGCTCCACTATTCTACCCCAGATAAGCTTTGATCACGGCCGGATCCCTCTGGATTTCAGCCGGCGTCCCTTCAGCGATCACCCGGCCGAAATCCAGCACCACGACCCGGTCGGCCAGGTCCATCACGACGCCCATGTCGTGTTCCACAAGCACCACCGGGATCTTCCGCGCCTCGCGCACGTCGAGGATGAAGCGCGCGAGATCTTCTTTCTCCTCGGAGTTCATTCCGGCCATCGGCTCGTCCAAAAGCAGGATAGAGGGCTCTTGCGCCAAGGCGCGGCCCAGATCGACGCGCTTGCGCAACCCGTAGCCCAGCGTGCCCACCTGCCGGTTTCGGATCGCCTCGATCTCAAGAAAGTCCACGATTTCCTCAACAGCCTCGCGATGTTCGGTTTCCTCGCGCATCACCGGCCCGTAGTGGAAAAAGGCCTGGACTACATTCGAACGCATAAGGGTGTGGCGGCCAATCAGGATGTTCTCGACCACGGTCAGCCCCCCGAAGAGGTGCGTTCCCTGAAAGGTGCGTGCCAAGCCTCGGCGGGCGATCTGGTCCACGCGGAGGCCGGTCACGTCCTGCCCGATGAGTTCGACGCACCCCTGCTGGGGGCGGTAAAAACCGGCGGTGACGTTCAGAAACGATGTCTTTCCTGCACCATTGGGGCCGATGATCGCCAAAAGCTCGTCCTCGCGCACCTCGATCGAGACGTCATCCAGCGCTGTCACTCCGCCGAACCGAAGGGTGGCGCTGCGGACGGCAAGCGGCGGTGCCTGTCGCTCTTTTCGCGCGGCGGTCATGAGCACGCGATGCCGTCCCGCATTCCTGGCGGCGGGCGCAGGGAACGTGAGCCGTCACACCGGACACAGGTCCGTTCGCTACCGATCAACGATCTTCCTCCCGTCGACCCTGTCGTTTGTGCAGGGCTTCAGCAAGCGCCATCGAACAATCTAACAGACGTTAGAATTCGAATCAACTGCCCTTTCTTTACTGTCGTCCGACCTGTGGACTTGCCTTCTTTACGCTTGGATAGGTGAACGGCTGGGGCAAAGACGGCATCCGGAGGATACGCATATGCGCTGAAGCGCAGGATAAGCTGGCTGCCACGATGACCGGTACGCTGATGGCGCTGTTTCGGACGGACGGGTGTCAGCGGATAGGCGCAGTCGAGGCAGGCCTCAGCTGGCCTCGCGCTCGATCCAGGTCTCCAGGACGTGGCGCTGGATCTTGCCGCTGGTCGAGCGCGGGAAGTCTTCGCAAGCGATGAAGCGGATCTCGCGCGGCCGCTTATAGCCGGCCAGTTGCTCGCGGCAAAGCCGCATCAGCTCGTCGGCATCGGGGCCGTCGACGTGCCGTGCCACGAAGGCCACCGGGCGTTCGCCCCAGCGCAGGTCCCCGGCCTTTACGACGGCGGCATCGATCACCTGCGGATGCGCCAGCAGCACCCGCTCGATCTCGGCTGGATAGACGTTTTCCCCGCCCGACTTGATGAGATACTTGGCGCGGTCCACGAAGTCGATGGTGCCGTCCGCATTGCGGCGGAAGACATCGCCCATACGAAAAAAGCCGCCGCGAAAGTCGCGGGCGTTGGTCTCGCCGGCATTCCAGTACCCGGAAAACAGCGTAGGGCCGCGCACGGCCATTTCTCCGGGCGTTCCGTCCGCCACCTCGCGCCCCTCCGGATCGACCAGCCGCACCTCGCAGAAGGCGCTTGCGCGCTTCGACAGACGTTTCGGCGCGACGCCCACCGGGATCAGCTCGGCCGTGGCCGGCGGCAGCCCCGTTTCGGTCGCGCCGAAGGAGTTGAGATAGGGCGCGCCGATCAGTGACGTGAGTTCTGCAATCTGATGCGGCGGCACCAGATCGGCCATAGCGCCACAGACCCTGACGCCTCTGATCGGCAGAGGATTGGCGCGACGTTCCGCGATGAAGGCATCGATCGCACCGGGCATCATTATGAACCAGCCGACCTTGTGGCGGCTCAGCGCCTCATTGATGACCGCCGGCTGCAGCCCATCGACCATCACCACGGGGCCACCGCGCAAGATCGTGGCGAGCGCATGGTCGGTCGATGCCATATGGAACATCGGCGCCCAGGCGACGAAGGCGTCATCGGGGTGGAGCGCGAGCTGCGCTGCAAAAACCATGGAACGCGCGATATGGGCGCGATGACTGATGAGTGCGCCCTTGGGCAGCCCCGTGGTGCCGGAGGTGTAGAGGATGGTCAGCCCCGCCTCCACGTCATTCACCAGCGCGTCGATGCGCGGATCGGGCTCTGCTCCAGCCAGCGCGGCCTCCCAGTCGGGGCCGATTTCCAGAACCGGCAGGTGCGAGACCGCGTCCAAGGCCGCGCGCAACTCTGGCTCGACCACGGCCAGAACCGGTTCGACCAGGTCGATGCAGTGCTTGAGCTCCGGCGCGGCCAGCCTCCAGTTCAAACAGGCGACGATCGCCCCGATCCCGGCGGCGGCCAGTTGCAGTTCAAGGTACTCGGCGCGATTGTGCGACAGGATCACCAGCCGCTCCCCGGTCTTTACCCCTCGCGCCAGAAGCACCGCAGCGAGACGGTCAACACGGCCCAGAAGGATGCCGTAGCTGTGTCTTATCTCTCCGTTCTCGAGCGCAAGCGCATCTTGTTGCTCGCGCGCTCTCGTGCGAAACATCGAATGGACATCCGCCTGCCCGGCTCGCGCCACCTCTGGCAGCATGATACTTCTCCCCGGCAATCGGTCCTGGTTCCTCACAAAGACTGGGCGAGGCGCACTCCTTCATCGATCGCACGCAGCGCATCGAGTTCAGCCGCCTCGGCCGCACCGCCGATCATCGAGGCGGAAATGCCACGGGCCGCAAGCGCCTCGACCAGCGTCCGTACGGGTTCCTGTCCCGTACAGAGAACGATCGTGTCGGCGGCGATGACTTTTTCCTCGCCGTCCAAAATGACGTGGAGCCCCCCGTCGTCGATACGCTGATAAGTCACACCCGCGAAGGACTCGACTCCATGTTTGCGCAATGCGTTGCGCAGAATCCAGCCGGTCGAAATACCAAGCCCCTGTCCCAGCTTGCTCGTTTTGCGTTGCAGCATCACCACTTTGCGCTTTGCAGGCACCGCGGCCAGAGGATCGCCCGTCAGCGCGCCGGCTTCCCTGAACTGTCCGTCCACACCCCACGTGTCGAAAAAGGCCGCGTTCTCGTTGGCCTCAGCCGGATGTGTGACAAGGAATTCGGCCACGTCATGGCCGATCCCGCCGGCGCCCATAATGGCCACCGTCTGTCCCGCCTCGCGTGCGCCGGAGAGAATCTCGGCATAGGTGGCGACCTTGGGATGGTCTATGCCCGGAATGTCCGGAATGCGAGGGGTCACGCCTGAGGCGATCACCACATGGTCGAACCCGGCAAGATCGTCGGCAGTGGCGCGAAGGCCCAGCCGCAGGGTGACGCCGTGCCTGTCCATCTGAGCGGCGTAATAACGCAGCGTTTCGTCGAACTCGTCCTTGCCCGGGGCCGCACGTGCCAGGTTGAGCTGCCCGCCCAGCCGGTTCTCTGCCTCGAAAAGCGTGACCGCGTGCCCAAGCCGCGCGGCCTCGGCGGCCGTGGCCATACCCGCCGCCCCGCCGCCGACGATCGCCACCTTCTTCGGGGTCTCGCTCGGCGTGTCACGGAATTCCGTCTCGCGGCCGGCGCGCGGATTGACAAGGCAGCTTGCCGGACGGTCCGAGAAGATGAAATCCAGACATGCCTGATTGCAGGCGATGCAGGTGTTGATCTCATGGGCCCGACCCTCGCGAACTTTGCGCACGAAATGTGGGTCGGCAAGGAATGGCCGGGCCATGGACACCAAGTCGGCGTCGCCCGAGGTCAGGATGTCCTCGGCGATATCCGGAGTGTTTATTCTGTTCGAGGCCACCACCGGGATCGACACGGCCGCCTTCACGTTCGCCGCCGCCTTCCGCCAGGCACCGCGCGGCACCGGATAGGCGATCGTTGGCACGCGCGCCTCGTGCCAGCCGATTCCGGTGTTCAGAATGTCGGCGCCGGCGGCCTCGATCTTGCGGGCGAGCGCGGCGATCTCTTCGGCGGGCGCGCCGCCCTCGACAAGATCGGCCGCCGAAATACGGTAGATGACTAGGAAGTCCGGCCCGCAGCGGTCGCGCACGGCGCGTACGATTTCGACCGGGAATCGGTGCCGGTTGTCGGCGCTGCCACCCCACTCGTCCTCGCGTTTGTTGGTATGGGTCACGGTGAATTCATTAATGAGATAACCTTCGGAGCCCATGATCTCCACCCCGTCGAAACCTGCAGCCTGCGCGTTTGCCGCGGCGGTGGCGAAATCGTTTATGGTCCGTCGGATATCCGCGTCGGTCATCTGGTGCGGGGAATAGCGGTTGATCGGCGCCCGGATCGGCGAAGGGGCCACGCAACCCTCGAACTTGGCATAACGCCCCGCGTGGCAGATTTGGGCGCAAATCAAGCTACCTTCTTGATGGACTGCATCGCAAATCGGCTTGAGACTCAGCGCCTGCCGCGGATCGTCGAGCCGCGGACCTTCCGGATCGAACATGCCTTCGGCGTTGGGCGCAAAGCCGCCCGTTACGATGAGTGCCGCTTCGCCGTGCGCGCGTTCACGATAGAACGCGACCTGTCTTTCGATACCATTGGGCTCGGTTTCAAGCCGTGTGTGCATCGAGCCCATAATCACCCGGTTTCGCAGATCGTGGACGCCTGCCCGGATCGGGGACAGCAATTTCTCGAAGGTTCTTCCGCGCCTGTCGGACATATCCACGTTCCCTCCCATTGCATCTTGCCAAGCATTCTAACGTTTGTTAGGTTTTTTGGGAAGTGAGATTCACAGGCTCGGGAGGGCTATCACGTGCAGTTTCAACCGACAGATGACCAGCAGGCCTTTCGAGAGACAGCACAGCGTTTCGCACGTGAAAAGCTGGCCGAGAGTTATCAGAAGCGGGCAACCGAGCACGTGATGGATCGCGGGCTCATCAGGGAGATGGGGGCGCTTGGGCTGATCGGCGCCGATTTGCCCGAGGAGTTCGGCGGGTTGGGCGAGAGCTCCGTCACGGCCGGATTGATCGTCGAGGAAATCGCGCGGGCCGATTTCAATGTCAGCTACATCCAGCTTCTGGGGTCGCTGATGGGCGGCATGGTCGCGAAACACGCCTTGCCCGACATCGCCAAGGAATGGGTGCCCCGCGTCACGGCGGGTGAGGCGGTGATAGGGTTGGGATTGACCGAGCCGCGCGGCGGATCGGACGCGGCAAACCTGCAACTCAGGGCCGCCAAATCCGGCAATGGCTGGCGGCTGAACGGCGAGAAGACGTCGATGAGCTTTGCCGCGCAGGCCGACGCGGCGGTGGTCTTTGCCCGTACCGGCGATCCCGAGGGCGGATCGCGGGGCGTCAGTGCGTTCCTTGTGGACCTGAATGAAAAGGGCATCAACCGCACGCATTTCGACGATATCGGGACCAGGCCCGTGGGGCGCGGTTCGGTCTTCTTTGACGACGTCTTCGTCCCCTCGCAATGCCTGATGGCCGAGCAGGACCGTGCCTTCGGCACGATCATGGCTGGCTTCGACTATTCCCGAGCGCTGATCGGGCTGGAATGTCTGGGCGCGGCGCACGCCTCGGTGGACGAGACCTGGACCTATGTGCAGGAACGCGAAGCCTTCGGTGCGCCGCTGGCGCAGTATCAGGGGGTCAGCTTCCCGCTGGCCGAGGCCGAAACTCAGCTCACCATGATGCGACAGCTTTGCTACTACACGCTCGATCTGCGCGACCGTGGCCTGCCGCACACCAAGGAGGCGGCGATGTGCAAGTGGTACGTGCCGAAAACCGCGTGCGAGATCATCCATCAGTGCCTGATCCTGCACGGCCACTACGGCTACACCACCGACCTGCCTCACCATCAGCGCTACAACGATGTTCTGGGCCTGCAGATCGGCGACGGTACCGCGCAAATCCAGAAGCTCGTCATCGCGCGCGAGAAGGTCGGCCGCATGGCGCTGCAATACGACAAGAAGGCCAAGGGAGGCGCGAAATGAGCGTTTCCGTCAATGTCAGCGCCGAGGGCAGCGTCGGCATTATCGAGCTCGCCCGCCCCGACAAGTTCAACTGCCTGTCGCTGGAGGTCCACGAGTGTATCTCCAGGGCCCGCGAAAGCTTTGAGGCCGACCGCGACATCCGCTCGATCCTGATCTGCGCACAGGGAAAGCACTTCTGCACCGGCGCCGATCTGACCGAGGTGAAAGGCAAGATGAGCGATGCGCAGGCGCTGGACCACTTCATCGCCTTTGGCATGGAAGGGCTTCGCAGGCTGGAACAGAGCCGTCTCCCCGTGGTCGTCGCGGTGCAGGGACTTTGCCTGGCCGGCGGGCTCGAGCTGATGCTGTCCTGCGATGTCTGTTTCGCCGCGGAAAGCGCTCAGTTCGGCGACCAGCACGCGCAGTTCGGGCTGATCCCCGGCTGGGGCGGCAGCCAGCGGCTGACCCGGCTGATGGGCCTGCGCCGGGCGCTCGATCTGATGTTCTCGGCGCGCTGGCTGAAGGCGGACGAGGCGAAGCAGGCCGGACTGGTGAACTACGTCGTGCCGGACCAAGAGCTGCGCCAGGCGGCGTTGAACTACTGCGTGACGATCGCCACCCGCTCACGGCCCGGCATTGCCGAGATGAAGCGCCTGGCGCGCGAAGGCGCCGACATGGGCCTCGACCAGCAGATGCGGCTGGAGCGCGACGCTGCTGTGCGTGCGCTACGAAGCGAGGACGTGGCCGAAGGGCTGGACGCATTCGAAAGCCGGCGCGCGCCGGCCTTCAAAGCCTGACAAGAGGTGCGGGAATGGACTTCACGCTCAACGATGAGCAGCGCCAGATCTACGATTACGGCGCCCAGCTCGCGCAGAAATTCGACAACGCCTACTGGCTGGATCACGCCCGCCGGCACGCCTTTCCCAAAGAGATGTTTCAGCAGATCGCCGAGGACGGCTTCCTGGGCATTATGGTACCCGAGGAATATGGCGGCGCCGGTCTCGGCATGACCGAGATGGCGCTGTTCATGGAGGGCACGGCGAACCACGGCATTCCGCTTCTGATGATGGTGGTCGGACCGACCATGTCGCTGGCGCATATCGCCAGCCACGGGACCGAGTTTCACAAGAAGGAGTTGTTGCCCCGGGCTTGCCGCGGCGAGATCCAGTTCTGCTTCGCGATCACCGAACCGGGCGCTGGGTCCAACACGATCAAGGCCACGACGCTCGCCAAGCACAAGGGCAACCGTTTCGCGCTAACGGGGGAAAAGACCTTTATCACCGGCGCCGACGTCTCCGACTACTGTCTCGTGGTGGCGCGCACCAAGCCTCACACCGAGGTGTCCCGCAAGACCGACGGCTTCACGCTCTTCGCCGTGGACTTGAAGAAGAAGGGCGTAGAAATGCAGCGGGTGAAGGTCTCGATTCCGCTTCCGGAAGAACAATGGACGCTATTCTTCGACGAGGTAGATCTCGGTCCCGAGGATATTGTGGGAGAGGTGGACGACGGCTTTTCGATCCTGTTCGATTCGCTCAATCCCGAACGCATCATCCTGGCGGCGCTTTGCTGCGGCATTGGCCGGTTCGCCTTACGGAAGGCAGTGGCCTATGCTTGCGAGCGCAACGTCTTTGGCCAGCCGATCGGCGCGCATCAGGGCGTGCAGCATCCGATGGCCAAGGCCCACACGGCCGTGGAGATGGCGAGCCTGATGACCCGCCGCGCGGCCTGGGAATTCGACAACAAGCTTTCGGCCGGCGCCTCGTCGAACATGGCGAAATATGCCGCCGCCGAGGCCGGGATTGAGGCCGTGGACGCAGCCCTTCAGGCGCATGGCGGCTCGGGTTTCACGGAAGATACCGGGATCTACGAGCTTTATCCGTTGGTCCGCCTGCTGCGCACCGCGCCGGTGAATCGTGAACTATGCCTCAGCTTCATCGGCGAGAAGGTGATGGGTCTGCCGCGGTCGTATTGACCGCGAGAGCCTAGGGAGGAGAGCATGCAATACGGAATGCGCTTTCGGCGGGCCGATGCCGGCGCGAAGGCCAACGACCGGTTCTGGCACGAGATCGAAGGCATGCCGCTCGACGAGGTGCGCCGCATCCAGGAGGAGCGGCTGGTCGGGCAAATGGCCTATCTCAAGGCCAACTCGCCCTTTTACCAGGACAAATTCGCTGCCGCCGGCGTCGATTTCGATGAGATCCGCACGATCGAGGATCTGCAGAGGCTGCCCTTCACCTACAAGACCGAGATCCGCGAAAGCCTGTCGGCCGCGCCGCCTTTCGGCCGCCACCGCGCCGCGCCGATGGAAGACATCATCCAGATGCAGGCTTCCTCGGGGACGACCGGCAGCCCCTCCTACGTGGCGCTGACAGAATCCGATGCCGAGATGTGGCACGAGATGACGGCGCGTTGCTTCTTCGCCAACGGCGTGCGTCCCGGCGACATGGTGCTGCACGCCTTCTCGCTCGCCAAGGGCTTCGTGGGCGGCATCCCGGTGATGCAGGGCCTGCAATATATGGGCGCCATCGACGTGCCGGTGGGCGCCGACGGCGGCGCCGACCGGCTCCTGCGCGCCTGCGCCGACACGCGCCCGCGCTGCGTCGTCGGGGCGCCGAATTTCGTGATCCACATTGGCGAGAAGGCCGAAGAGGTACTGGGTGTCCCAGCGAACAAACTGGGCGTGGAACGGGTCGTCGTCGGCGGCGAGCCGGGCGGCGGCATTCCGGCGATCCGCGCCAAGATCGAAAAACTGTGGGGCGCCAAGTGCACCGAGATGCTGGGCGGCACCGACCTGGGCGTGACCTACTGGGCCGAGTGTGACCAGCAGTCGGGCATGCACATGGTCAACATGGACTACGTTTTGACCGAACTGCTCGACCCCGAGACCGGCAAGATCATTCCTTGGGCGGAGGGCGCCAGTGGCGAGATGATCTACACCGCCCTCGGCCGTCGGGCGAGCCCGCTGGTCCGCTTCCGCTCTGGCGATTTCATCGAGGTCCTGGGCACGACCTGCGCCTGCGGCCGGACGGGTCCCAAGATCCGCTGCACAGGGCGCACCGACGACATGCTGATCGTGCGTGGTGCCAACGTGTTTCCCTCGGCGATCAACAGCATCGTCAACGAAATGGTGCCGCAAACGAACGGCGTGATGCGTGTGGTGGCCGATTTCGAGGGCCACACCACTCAGGAACCACTGAAGATCATCGTCGAACGCGGCCCCGACCGCGACCGAGACGGTGACGCGGACCTGAAGAAGAAGATCGAGCAGCGCCTGCGCGACGCCTTGGTGTTCCGGGCCGATGTCCGGATCGTCGATGCCGACACCTTCGAAAAGCCGGGTGCGGCCAAGGTGGCCTTCGTGTTGAGAAAGTACCCCGACCTGCCATGACGAAGCTGAAATCCCTGCTCGACACCGGGTCGGAAGAATTCCGGGCCAACGCCGCGCATTACCGCGCCAAGGTGGCCGAGCTGCATGCGCTGCGGCGCAGCCAGCGCGTTGGTGGGCCGGAAAGCGCACGGGGACGCCACGTGAGGAAGGGCAAGATCCTGCCGCGCGAGCGCGTCGAGCGGCTGATCGACCCGGGCACGCCGTTCCTCGAACTTGGCGAACTCGCTGGGCTCAATAAGTACGACGGCGTGCCGCCCGGCGCGGGCATCATCACCGGTATCGGCGTGATCGAGGGCCGCCACTGCATGATCATCGCCAACGACGCCACCGTGAAGGGCGGCACCTATTTCGGCATGACCAGCCGCAAGCACGTGCGCGCCCAGCGGATCGCCTGGGCCAATCGCCTGCCGGTCGTGACACTGGTCGATTCCGGCGGCGCGTTTCTGCCTGACCAGGAGAACATCTTCCCCGACGAGGGCCAGTTCGGCTCGATCTTCCACAACCAGGTCGGGATGTCGGGCGACGGCGTGCCGCAGATCGCCGTGGTCATGGGCCCCTGCACCGCCGGCGGCGCCTATATCCCGGCGCTTTGCGACGAGGTGGTCATCGTGCGCGGCCAGGGATTTATGTATCTTGGCGGGCCGGAACTCACCTTCGCCGCCACTGGCGAAAAGGTCGACAACGAGAGCCTCGGCGGCGGCAAGATGCACTGCTCGGTCTCGGGCGTGACCGACCATCTGGCCGAGGACGACGCCCACGCGCTCGCCATCACGCGAGAGATCGTCAAGCACTTGGGCGAGAAGCCCTCCCCGCGCAAGACTCCGGCCCCGCCGCGCCCCCCCGCCTACCCGGTTGAAGAGATCTACGGCGCCGTCAGCCGTGACCCCAAAGTGCCCACCGACAACCGCGAGATCGTGGCGCGGCTGGTCGACGGCAGCGAGTTTCATGAGTTCAAGCCGCTCTACGGCGACACTTTGATGACAGGCTGGGGCCGCATTCACGGGCATGAGGTGGGGATTCTCGCCAATACCGGCGTGTTGTTCGTCGAAGCGGCGCTGAAGGCCACGCATTTCATCAATCTCTGCGTGCAGCGCGACATCCCGCTGCTGTTCCTGGCCGATGTCAACGGCTTCATGGTGGGCCGCGAGGTCGAGCAGATGGGAATCGCCAAGGCGGGCGCCAAGATGATCACCGCCATGTCCTCGGCGCGGGTGCCGAAGTTCACCATCATCACCGGCGGTTCTTACGGAGCCGGATATCTGGCCATGCTGGGCCGCCCCTTTCAGCCTGACGCAATGTTTGCCTGGCCAACCGGCCGCGCGGCCATCATGGGGCCGGAACAGGCCGCGAGCGTCCTGGCCCAGGTGCGCGCCCAGATTAACGAGCGCGAGGGCAAGACCTGGACGAAGGAGGAGGAAGAGGCCTTCAAGGCGCCCATCCGCAAGGAATACGAGGATTTTCAGGGCGCCTACAACTTCGCCTCGAACCTCTGGATCGACGGCGTGATCGAGCCCTGCGAGACCCGTGACGTCATGGCGCTGCTGCTCGACATCGCCTCACGGCGACCAAAGGTCGAAACCCGTTTCGGCGTGTTCAGGATGTGAGGCGGCCACAGTGAAGATCAAGACGCTTCTCATTGCCAATCGCGGCGAAATCGCCTGCCGGATCGCCCGCACGGCGCGGACACGGGGCGTCCGGCCTGTCGCCGTACATTCCGAAGCGGACGTCAACGCGCTCCACGTGCGCGAGGTCGCCCACTCGATCTGCATCGGCGGCGGCCCGGCCTCCGAAAGCTATCTGCGTATCGACGCCGTGCTGGCCGCGGCGAAGGCTGCCGGGGCCGACGCTGTCCATCCCGGCTACGGCTTCCTCGCCGAGAACCCCGAATTCGCCCGCGCGGTCGAGGCCGCCGGTCTGATCTTCATGGGACCAACGCCGGAAACCCTGGAACGATTCGGCGACAAGGCCAGTGCTAAGGAAGCGGCCATCGCGGCCGGCCTGCCGGTGATTTCGGGCGCGGCGGGCGCCCTCACGGGTCCCGCATTGATCGCGGCCGAGGTGCGCCGCATCGGCCTACCCGTCCTGCTCAAGGCCGTGGGCGGCGGCGGTGGACGCGGACAACGGCTGGTGGCAGACGAAAAGACCCTGATGGCCGACATCGAGGGCGCGCTGCGCGAGGCGAAGTCTACCTTCGGCTCGGAAGGTCTCCTGCTGGAACGGTTCCTGCCCGAGGCCCGCCATGTGGAGGTGCAGATCGCCGGCGATGGCAAGGGCCACGTCGTGCATCTTTTCGAGCGCGACTGCACGCTGCAGCGCCGGCATCAGAAGGTGATCGAGGAAGCACCCGCCTGGGGTCTGCCCCGGGACCTGCTCGAACGGATCGCCCAGGACGCCGTGCGACTGGGGGAGACGCTCGACTACCGCGGGCTCGGCACGGTGGAGTTCCTGGTGGCGGGCGAGGAATATTTTTTCCTCGAGGTGAACCCCCGTATCCAGGTGGAACATCCCGTGACCGAGGCGATCACCGGGCTCGACCTCGTGGCGCTGCAACTGCGTATTGCCGAGGGTGCGGGCCTTGGCCTGAAGCAAGGCGATCTGACGATTGACGGTCACGCCATCGAGGCACGGCTCTACGCCGAGGACCCGGCGATGCAGTTCGCTCCTTCCACCGGTACGCTGACCACGTTGAGCCTGCCCGAAGGTCTCCGGATCGACAGCGGCGTCGAGGCAGGAGATGCCGTGACCCCCTACTACGATCCGATGATCGCCAAGCTGATCATCCACGCGCCCGACCGCGAGACGGCGCTGGTGCGGCTTGCGCAGGCGCTGGATCATGTCGCGGTCGAGGGCGTCGAGACCAACCGTGCCTTCCTCGCCGCGCTCGCCCGCAACGCCGATTTCGAGAAAATGAACGTCCATACCCGCTGGATCGACGAGCGGCTGGACGATCTGACTGCGGCGGCGAAAGTGCCGGGCATCCGGCTCTGGAACGCCATGGCAGCCGTACTCTTCGTCACCCGCGGGCGATCGGACGGCGCCGCCGAACCGTGGTCGAACCGCGACCTCTTCACCAACTGGCGGCTCGGCCTTGGCGGCGACGCGATGGAGGCGGGCCAGCGCGTGATGCTGACCGACTCAGCGGGAAGTATCGAGGAGCTCTGCGTCGGCCCGGTCCGCTCCGGCGACACCTACACGGTCTACGGCGGAGATGGTGCCGCCCTCACTTTCTCCTGCCGTGAGATCGCGCCGGGCCGGTGGCGCGTGGCGCAGGGCGAGACGGTACACATGGCAACGGCGCGCCTTCATGCCGGGGTTATCGAGATCGACGCCGCGCCGGGGCGGTTTGTCTTCCGTCCGGCACCACCTTTGGCCTTGGCTGGTGGCGATAGCACTGGCGATCGGACCGTTGTCTCGCCGCTAACCGGAATGATCGTCGACGTCAAAGTCGTCGACGGGGAGGCGATAGCGGAAGGCGATGTCGTAGCGGTCCTGGAGTCAATGAAGCTTGAGATCTCCATCAAGGCATCTGCTTCCGGCATCGCCGCGAATATCGCGGTCTCCAGAGGCATGATGGTGGATCGCGGTCAGATGATCGTCGAGATCATACCACCCCAAAAGGAACAGGCATGAGCGATTTTCCCAAGTTCGTAGAGTTTCGTGAAGAAGGCCCGCGCGAGGGCTTTCAGATCGAGAGCAAGACCTACCCGATCGATCAGCGGATCGAACTGATCGACATGCTCAGCGATACCGGGCTGAAGCGCATCCAGGTGGGTAGCTTCGTCAGCCCCAGATACGTGCCGCAGATGGCCGACACGGGCGAGCTGTTTCAGCGCATCAAGCGCAAGCCCGGTGTGAAATACACCTCGCTCTGGCTGAACGAGAAGGGGTTCCGCAAAGCGTTGACCGCGCATGAAGTCGACATTGACCCGCGTCTTTTGTTCTATCCGTCTGAAGCTTTCGCACAGGCAAACAACAACTGCTCCTCAGCGGAGATGCGCGAGCGGCAGCGCGAGTGGGTGCGGCTCTACAAGGAAGCGGGCTACACCGTCGATGCCGCCTATGTGATGACCGCGTTTGGCTGCAATCTCGAAGGTCCGATCCCGCAGGAGCGGGTGCTGGAGGACTTCCGTTTCGTCCTGCGCCTTTGCCAGGAAGAGCAGACCCCCGTACCGATTCTTGTGATCGCCGACACGATGGGCTGGGGCAACCCAGAGGCGGTCAAGCGCATGGTTGGCGCCCTGCGCGAGCTTGCGCCCGGGGCGCGCATCGGAATGCATCTTCACGACACGCGCGGGCTGGGCATCGCCAACATCCATGCGGCGTTGTCGATGGGGGTGGACATGTTCGAAAGCTCGGTCGCCGGCCTTGGCGGCTGCCCCTTCGCCGGCCACGGCAACGCCCGCGCCGCAGGCAATGTCTGCACCGAAGACGCGGTTTTTCTGTGCCACGAGCTGGGCATCGAGACGGGCGTCGACCTGGATAAGCTGATCGCCGCCGCGGTCAAGGCCGAAGAGATCATCGGCGCGCCCCTGATGGGCCGGGTGATGCATTCCGGCGGACTCGACAAGTTTCGCAAGGCGAAATGAGGAGATTGATATGGGAAAAACGCTGGACGGAAAGGTCGTGCTGGTCACTGGCGCGGGCGGCGGGATCGGCCGCGAGATCGCCCTCATGGCGGCAGCCGAGGGAGCGTCGGTCGTGGTCAACGATTTGGGCGCGTCACTGAAGGGTACTGGCCACACTCTCACTGCTGCGCAAACGGTGGTGGACGAGATCAAGGCCGCCGGTGGCGACGCCATCGCCGACGGCGGCAGCGTAACCGACCCGGACGCGGCCCGGGCCATGGTCGAGGCCGCCGTAAAGGAGTTCGGCCGCATCGATGCAGTCGTGAACAATGCCGGAATCCTGCGCGACGGCTTCTTTCACAAGATGAGCCACGAGGACTTCGATGCGGTGGTGAAAGTACACCTCTACGGCGCCTTCAATACCTCGCGCGCCGCGACCGATTATTTCCGCGAGCAGGAAGGCGGCGCGCTGGTTCATATGACCTCGACCTCGGGGCTGATCGGCAATCTGGCGCAGGCGAACTATTCGGCTGCAAAGCTGGGCATCGCGGCCTTCTCGAAATCGGTGGCCCTCGACCTCAAGCGCTGGAACGTCCGTTCGAACTGCATCGCGCCCTTTGCCTGGAGCCGGATGATCTCGTCGATCAAGACCGACACCCCGGAACAGGTGGCGCGGGTTGAAAAACTCAAGCAGATGACGCCCGCCAAGGTCGCGCCGATGGCCTGCTTCCTGATGTCCGACAAGGCCGAGGGCGTCAGCGGACAGATCTTTGCCGTGCGCAACAACGAAATATTCCTGTTCAATCAGCCACGCCCGGTCAGGTCGGCGCATTCCGGCGATGGCTGGACCCCCGATGAAATCGCCGAGCGCGCCATTCCCGCGCTCAAGTCGCACTTCACGCCGCTCGAGGTTTCGGCGGATGTCTTTTCCTGGGATCCGGTCTGATGGGAAAACGGAAAGAAAAAATCAGCTCCGATATTGCCTGGAGCACCTCTGATAAAATCAGCGTGCGTGGCCTCGACCTGCCGAACGAGATCCTGGGCCACATGAATCTCGGTGACCTGGCGTTTCTGCAGTTGACGGGACGAAAAGCCACGCCCGAGGAAAGCCGGGTGTTCAACGCCATCGTCATTACCCTTGTCGAACATGGCATCACGCCTTCGGCCCTGGCCGCGCGCATGACTTATATGGGTGCGCCGGAATCGCTTCAGGCGGCCGTTGCGGCCGGGCTGTGCGGGCTTGGCACCGTATTTGTCGGCTCGATGGAGGGTGCCTCGAAAATGCTCTACGAGGCGCTGCCGCAGGGCAAGCTGGGCACCGGTGTCGATCTGGATGCGCTTGCCGTCGAGACGGTGGAAAAATTCCGTGCCCGCAAGGCCATCGTGCCGGGGCTGGGCCATCCGGTGCACAAGCCCGTCGATCCGCGCACACCGCGCCTGTTCCAGATCGCCGCCGAGAACGGAAAATCCGGTGAATACATCGCGCTGATCCAGAAAATTCAGGCCGTGGCCGAAGATAAATCAGGCAAGATGCTGCCTATCAACGCCACCGGCGCGATCGGAGCGATCTGCTGCGAATTCGGCTTCCCATGGAAGATCGTGCGCGGCTTTGGCGTAATGGCGCGCGCGATCGGGCTGGTGGGCCATATCCTCGAGGAGAGCGAAAATCCGATTTCCTACGAAATATGGCAGCGCGCCGAAGAGGAGATTCTGGAGACCAGCGACCCTGGCGCGCACAAGGCGAGGTGACGAATGCAGACCTCGGCCCCCGAAACCCATGACGATGTGCGCGCCGCGCTGCGCACGCTCTGCGCGCAATTCCCACCCGAATACCACCGCCAGCATGGTGCGGATGAGACCTACCCCGAAGAATTCGTTGAGGCGCTGACCCGCGCGGGCTGGCTTGCCGCGATGATCCCCGAGGAATATGGCGGCTCGGGGCTAGGGCTGACCGAGGCCTCGATCATCATGGAGGAGATCAACCGATCGGGCGGCAATGCCGGCCATTGCCACGGGCAGATGTACAACATGGGCACGCTCCTGCGGCACGGATCGGAGGAGCAGAAGCGGAAATACCTGCCCGGCATCGCCAGCGGCGAACTGCGGCTGCAATCAATGGCCGTGACCGAACCCACCACCGGCACCGACACCACCAAGCTCAAGACCACCGCGGTCAAGAAGCGCGACCGCTATGTGGTCAACGGTCAGAAGGTCTGGATCAGCCGAATCCGGCATTCCGACCTAATGATCCTGCTGGCCCGCACGACGCCGATCAGTGAGGTCAAGCGCAAGGCGCAGGGCCTGTCGATCTTCATGGTCGATCTGAGAAAGGCCATTGGCAATGGCATGAGAGTAAGCCCGATCGCGAACATGCCGGGGCACGAAACCTACGAGGTTTTCTTCGATGAGCTCGAGATCCCAGAAGAGAACCTGATCGGTGAGGAGGGACGCGGCTTTTATCATATCCTGGATGGCTTGAATGCTGAGCGCACCCTGATCGCCGCGGAATGTATCGGCGACGGCTACTGGTTCATTGAAAAAGCCCGCGCATACGCCGGAGAACGGATCGTATTCGACCGGCCCATCGGCCAGAACCAGGGAGTGCAGTTCCCGATCGCCAGAGCTTACGTCAACCTCGAAGCAGCCAATCTGATGCGTTTCGAGGCCTGCCGCCGTTTCGATTCCGGCAGCGATTGCGGGGCGCAGGCCAATATGGCCAAGCTGCTGGCCGCCGATGCGTCCTGGGAGGCGGCGAATGCGTGCATCCAGACCCATGGCGGGTTCGGATTTGCCCGGGAGTACGATGTGGAACGCAAGTTTCGCGAAACCCGTCTGTACCAGGTGGCACCGATCTCGACCAACCTGATCCTGTCCTATGTTGCGGAGCACATCCTCGGCATGCCGAGATCGTTTTGAGGCGCCTCGTGCTGGCGCAGCAATCCGGAACGGGAGGAGCGCGGATGACAACCCAAGTCGACATTGATCATCTGCGAGGCTGGATCGGCACTGAGGAGAGCGCTTCGGAAACCATTAGCGACGTACTGCTGGCACGGTACCGCGCGACCTTGGGCCGGTGGCTCGCGCCCGCCGAGGCAGGGCACGCACCACTGGGCCTCCACTGGTGCCTCACACTGCCTACGGCCGAACTCGAGACGCTTGGAGCGGACGGACACCCGGCCCGGGGCGGGTTTATGCCTCCTGTGCCTTTGCCTTCGCGCATGTGGGCCGGTGGCGAGTTGCGGCATCTGAGGCCGCTGCCTACGGTGGGAACCGTCAAGCGCCGGTCAGTCATCGCCGATGTGACCCAGAAACAAGGGCGCAGTGGCCCGCTGGTGTTGGTTACGGTCAAGCACAACTACATCGCTGACGGCGAAATCGCTGTTGTCGAGACCCAGAACATCGTCTATCGGGCAAGCACGGTGCCCAGGCCCGCATCTGCTGTTCCGCCCGAGGCGGAAAAGCGCGTGCAGGAGGTCCTAACGCCCGATCCCGTTTTGCTGTTCCGCTATTCAGCGATCACGTTCAACGGCCATCGTATCCACTACGATCGTCCCTATGCCTGCGAAATCGAGGGCTATCCAGACTTGGTGGTTCATGGGCCGCTGCAGGCTACATTACTTGTCAATCTGGCCGCGAAGGCATGTGGCGGCATACCGGCGGTTTTCAGCTATCGGGGCTTGGCACCATGCTATAGCGGCAAGATGTTGAGGCTGTGCCAGCAGGGGACGTCGACCGAAGGCACGGTGTGGTGCGAGACAGCCGACGGACTGAGAACAATGCAAGGCGTTTATCAGACCTGATCGCTTCAACAAACGATCGAATTCACGGGAGAAGATGTTGAGCGGAACCGAGACGAGCCGGAAGCGCTCTGGCGAACAGGGCACTGCCGAACTGGCTGAATTCGCGTCAACGCTGACCTTTCGGGACATTCCCGAACATGTCGTCGAACGGTGCGTAGACCTCTTTGTCGATTGGGCCGGATCGGCCCTTTCAGGCGCACGCCATCGCGCGATCCTTGCGATTGACGATTTCGCAAAGGAAATGGGCCGTGAGAACGGCCGGTCGGAGGTGTTGATCTCCGGCCGCACGACCTCGCCGCTATTCGCCGCGATGGTGAACGCCGCCGCTTCACACGTCTCTGAACAGGACGATGTGCACAACGGTTCAGTGTTCCATCCGGGGGCGGTGGTGTTTCCCGCCGCACTGGCCGTGGCCCAGAATATCGGCGCGAGTGGCCGCGAATTCTTGACGGCATGCGTCGCCGGCTATGAGACCGGCATTCGCGTCGGCGAATATCTGGGCCTTCCGCACTACAAGGTCTTTCACACAACGGGAACTGCGGGCACTCTCGCTGCGGCTGCTGCTGCGGGCCGGCTGCTCGGGTTGGGTTCGGAGCAGATGCTCAACGCTTTCGGCTCGGCCGGAACCCAGGCTGCGGGTGTATGGGAATTTCTCCGAGACGCCGCCGATTCCAAGCAGCTCCACACCGGGAAGGCCGCAGCCAACGGGCTGACTGCAGCAAGTCTCGCAGCACGGGGATTTACCGGCGCGCGTCGCATCCTGGAGGGCGAACAAGGCATGGGCGCAGGAATGTCACAGAACTGCGACACGACAAAAATAACCGCCGGCCTCGGCGTGAGATGGGCGCTCGCCGAGACCTCGTTCAAGTTTCATGCCTCATGCCGCCACACGCACCCTGCCGCCGACGCGTTACTCAAAATTGTGCAGGAGCACGACTTGCGCGCCGACGATATCGAGCATGTCACCGCTTATGTTCACCAGGCGGCAATCGACGTGCTGGGGTCGGTCGTGCGGCCTGCCACAGTGCATCAGGCGAAATTCTCGATGCCTGCTACGCTCGGGCTTATTGCCGTGCATCGGCGCGCCGGGTTGGGCGAATTCGATACGGTCCTGGAGGATGAAGCGGTACGAGAGTTCATGCGACGGGTCGATATGGTCTTCGACCCGGAAGTGGAGCAGAACTACCCGGCAACCTGGATGGGGAAAGTATCGGTGGCGACAAAAGGCGGAACGGTTTTGACAGACCGTATCGAAGAACCGAAAGGAGATCCCGGCAATACCTTGACGCGCGGCGAAATTGCAAAGAAAGCGCGCAGTCTGGCAGAGTATGGTGGCGTCCTTGATGGCGACGGGTGGACACGCGTCTCCCGCAGACTTTGGTCGGTTGCTTCATTGGAAGAAATCGGATCACTGCTTCGCTGATGCACGCATTTATCTTCTTGAACTTTCGGGCGCCACCCAAGGATCAATCTCCGTCCCTCAGTTGGCGGCACCCAGTGCTGCAGTGCAGTGTGCGCGTGAAGCCTGTTGCAAACCAGTCTGTGAGGGGCTTTTCCGTTGAGCGCGAAAAGCTATAACTGCCGCGGGCATTGGACTCGAGCGAATAGGTCGACACTTCTCTTACGCGGTTGTCACGGTTGAGTTGAAGGTCAGGATGCGCGATTTGATCCCGGTGATCCGGACTTCGTCGGCATAGACCGAATTGCAGATGATGACCGGGTCGACCGGCTGGCAGGTGCGGGCGGCCGCGCCATTGAGGACGCCGCAGCGCGAGCTGCGCTCGCCAAGGATTACATAGGTCGAAATCCGCACGCCCGAATTCTTGTTCCGGATGTCCACGAACTCCATCAGCAGGATACCGGCCGCTTCGCGGTGGTCGGGGTCGAGCGTTACTGAGCCGCGATAGTCGAGATTGGCATCGGTGACATGGGTGACGTGAAGCTTGCCGGCGCGATTTTGCGCATTCACCTCCCCCGTTTAGCTAGCTCTTTGGAATTTGCGGCCTCGCTATACGCCCACCACGAGTGCGCCGCCGATCAACTCGGCGCCGGCGGCCGCGAAGATGCGTATTCCGGTGTGATCTGGTCGGGGATTCCGAGTTGATCCGGTTACCGATTCCGGTGTATCCGGTCACCCTGTCGGGGTGAGGGTTCGACGCTGCCGGCCTCGATCGCTGCCGCCCAAGCTATGGCCCGAAGCGACACGGTGTTCTCGCCGCGCCGCCGAAACAGGGCGACCGCCGCCTCCAGCATCCCGCCGCGCCCCACCTCGGCCCTTTCGGTGGCGCCGTATTGCGAGTCAGCATCCTTTATGGATGGTTAATCTACCTCGTTTGTTCGCTACCCATACCTTCCGGCACCCGTCACTCCCCGCGCTCATCTCACGTGAAGTTCGGGTCTCCGATGATGTAGACCGTCCCCGTGAAGGACGAGACATGACCCGCTTCCTCGCCCACGACGTCGATCCGGTACACCGCAATCTTGCGCGAGCGGGATATTTCGCGCGCAGTGGCGGTCAGCGTGTCGCCAAGGCGCGGCGCAGCGCTGAACGTGATATGCGAGTCGATCCCGGCGGCAAGACGGCCGTAACTGTTCGAGGCCACACCAAAGGCGCAATCGGCCAGCGAAAAGATTGCGCCGCCGTGACAGGTCCCGTTGAAGTTTAGGCTTTCGGCCCGCACTTTCATGCGAACCTTTGCCTGGCCCCGGCCAATCTCGAGCAGTTCCGCGCCAAGCGCGCGCATGAAGCCGTCGCGCGTGGCGAACTGCCGTTTCAGAACTTCGAGCGGCGGGAGTTCCAGCTTTTGTTCATTCATGTTTGAGAGCGTTCCCGCAAGAGCTCAAGGGTCTGCGCGCAAGCATTCTGAAGGGAGGTCTCGCCGGTCTGGAGCGAGTTTATGATCGCCGCGACCTCGGGACTTCGGTCAGACATCAGCCGTTTCTCGACAAGCCGGGCCAGACTTTGCGCAAGCAGGCGGCGGGTTCGACCGCTCAGCCCATCGCGCGCGCCCCCGGAGCTGCGCAGCGCGGCCTTCCGCTCCACTGCATCGGCCAACGCCGGCACGCCAATACGGTCGATCCCATTGGTTGCCAGCACCGGCACGGTCCAGTCCGACGGAGCGCGCAGGCCGAGCATTGCTTGCAACTGCTGCTGCGTACGCTGCGCGAGTGGCAGGTCGGATTTGTTGACCACGAGGATGTCGGCAATCTCGAGTATGCCGGCCTTCATCGCCTGAACATCATCGCCCAGGCCGGGCGCACAGACCACGACGCGCACATCGGCAAGTTCGGCCATTTCCACCTCGGACTGCCCGGCGCCAACGGTTTCCAGGAGGACCACATCGTATCCTGCGGCGTCCATCAGATCGGCGACCCGCGCCGCTGACGCCGAAAGTCCGCCCAAATGCCCGCGCGATGCCAGCGAGCGGATGAAAACGCCCTTATCCAGCGTATGCTCGGCCATACGGATACGGTCGCCCAGGATCGCACCGCCGCTGACCGGGCTGGACGGATCGACCGCCGCCACGCCGACGGCTTTGCCGCGCACCCGCATCTCTGCGATGAAGCCATTGACGAGGGTCGATTTTCCAGCGCCCGGCGGCCCAGTGAAGCCCACAACGACCGCGCGCCCCAGATGCGGGCGGATTGCCTCGAGCAGCGCGCGTGCGGCGGGGGCCTCAGCTTCGACCAGGCTCATGGCGCGGGCCAGCGCCACCCGATCCCCCGCCAGAAGCCGCGCGGCGAGCGCCGCTTTCTCGTTCAGTATGCCGTCCACTGCGGTCAGGCCACGATCAGCGGCTGGCCGAAACCCAGCTCTTCGCGCAGCACTGTGACGATTTCGCCAAGCGTCGCGCCAGCGCGAACCGCATCGATTTCGGCGGCAAAGACGTTCTCGGTCTGCGACCGTGCCGCCTCGCGTAGTGCGCCAAGCGCGGTAGCCAGCGCCTTCCGATCGCGGCCAGCCTTGATCTCGGTCAGCCGGGCAATTTGTGCCCCCATGTGAGCCCGATCGGGGCGTTTCAGAGCCGGGCGGGCCGAGGCCTCTTCCTCCTCCTGATAGGCGTTCACACCGACGACAATCTGTTCGCCCCTCTCGACCTGATCCTGAAACTCCAAGGCGCTCACCCCGATCATCCTTTGCACGAAACCGCTTTCAACCGCCTTGAACATCCCGCCCTCGGCGTCGATCCGGGCGATCACGTTGAGGATTTCCTTCTCCATCGCATCGGTCAGCGCCTCGACATAGTAGGACCCGCCCAAGGGATCGATCACATCGCAAAGATGCGCCTCGTGCTTGAGGATGTTCTGGGTGGCAATCGCGATCTTCGCCGAGGCCTCGCTGGGGGTCGACACCACCTCGTCATAACCATCGGTATGCAGCGACTGGAGCCCGCCCAGGATGCCGGCCATCGCCTGCACGGTCACCCGGGCGATGTTGTTCATAGGCTGCTGGCGGGTCAGATCGCAACCTGAGGTCTGGGCGTGGAATTTGAACCGCTTCGCTCGCGGGTTGGTTACGCCGAAGCGCTCGCCGACCAGACGGTTCCATATCCGGCGCCCGGCGCGGAACTTGGCCACCTCCTCGAAGAAACTGATCGAGATGTCGAAGAAGAAGGTGAAACGTTCCAGAAACTTCTCCGGGTCCATGCCGCGGGCCCTGCAGTCCTCGGCATACTGGATCGCCGAGGACAAGGTGAGCCCCATCGCCTCGGCCGGGGTCGCGCCGGCCTGCTGCATGTGCTGGCCGACAACCGACAGCGGATTCCAGTTGGGTACGTGTTCGGCAAGGAATTCGATCGTGTCGAGCAACACCCGCCGCGCACCCGTCAGAGACAGCCGGTAAAACATGTGGTTGGCCACGAAATGCGAGATGTAGTCGCTTTGATTAGAGGTGCCGCTGATCTTGGTCCAGTCGATGCCGCGGTTCTCGGCCACCACCAGCATCTGCGCCAGCATCGTGAATGGGCTGGGGTCGTTGAGGCCAATGGAAAGCTCGTCGATGGGAATATCTTGCAGGCAGATATCCATGTCGTCGACCGTGTTGATCACGGTGCCGCAAGTCCCCAGAAGCGCGGCATCGACTTCATCACAATCCTGTCCCCGATAGACCGAGTTGCACGGAATGATGCTGAGCGCAGTGGCGCCGGAAGCCAGAATCCTTTTGACCCGCCTGTTGAAATCGGCCGGCCTGCCAAGGCCGATCAACTGGCGCTGAGACCAGGTCCGCCCGCGATGCATGGTGGGGTAGATGCCGCGCGTCATCGGGTTGGCCCCGGGAAATCCCAGCTTTTCGGCATAATTGCCGTCCGGGTCGTCGGCCGGCCAGTAGAGCGGCTGTACCTCGATCCGTGACCGGTTCTTCAGCGTCTTGTCCATGCCAATCGCAGAGTCATGGCTTCGCCGCCAGGTTTCTGCCGCGGTATTGATGTCGAACCATGCTGTCGCGGTTGGGTTGTCGTATTTGTTCATATGACAGACCTTTCCTCAATCCAGCCGCGGCCCTTCCTGGAAGTCATGGCGAGCCTTCCGACCTCGGCCACGATCTCCTCGCGGCGAGCGCCGGGGTGGAATACCCTGGCCACGCCGGCGGCCAGCAGCTCGGCCTCGTCCTCGTCGGGCACGATACCGCCGACCACTACCGGCACATGCTCCAGCCCGGCCTCGCGCAGCGCCGTCATGAGCTTGGGGATCAGCAGATGATCGGTCGCCAGCGAGCTGACACCGATCACATCCACGTCCTCATCCGTCGCAAGCGCGACGACCGCTTCGATCGTTTGCCAGGGGCTGGTATAGATCACCTCCATCCCGGCATCGCGCAGGAACGCGGCGATGATCCGGCTGCCCCTGTCGTGACCGTCAAGGCCGATCTTGGTGACCAGTACGCGCGGCGGTGTATGCGGGAAATCGGCGCCCATCACCGGCTGCTCCCCTGATGATCATCGAGCATCGTGCGCAAGGGCGCGAGAAGTTCCTGAGCAATTGCCGCCAGTCCGCGGCCGCCATCGGCGCGGTACCACACCGGCGTCCAGTTCATCGCACCGAGAAGGAACAGCCGCGCCAAATCGGCATCCCGAGCCGGCGGCAGAGAAAGGTCGGCGAAGAGCAACCTGAAGCGCTCTTCGTAACGATCGCGCAGCACCTTCAGTTCGGACGAGATCTCGGGCACGTCGTTCGGCAAAATGCGGATGACCACGCGTGCATAGGCGCTTGCATCGAGTATCGCCTCAAGATGCGAAAGCACGGCTTTCTCCAGGCGTTGCCACGGTCGCGTTTCGCCGGCCACGGCACTATCGACCCGCTCAATGATGCGCTGCACTCCCTCCTCGTAGACCGCGACCAGAAGATCCTGCTTCGTCGCGACGTGGAAATAGATTGCCCCGGGGGTCATGGCGGTGGCGGCCGCCAGTTCCCGGATCGTGGTGGCGTGATATCCCTGCTCGGCAAACCGCGCCGCCGCGATATCCAGCAACGCCGGCCACCGGCTGGACTGTCGCTTTGCATTCGTCGCAGCCAAGAGATTTCCTTTCGAGGCATAGCTAAGTGAACGATTGTTTAGCATTGCAGGTCGTGATAATCAATAGGAAAGGAATTGAGATGCTAGGGCAGAAATCGAAAGGATCATCGAGTGCGGATCAGACGATCGCGGGAGCGTCGTGCCGGGTGATTCTGGAGGGCGACCGTGTCAGCCCGCGCTTTTGGCATCCGCCTTATCGATGCAGGCCCGGGCCGCTCCCGTATCGGCATGATGATAAGGGAGGATATGCTGGCGGCTTCGGGGTCTGCCATGCCGGGATCCTGTTCTTGCTGGCCGACATTGCGCTGCCGTGTGCCTGCAATGGCCGCAATCAGCGCTCGGTCGCGCACATTGCTCCATCGCCTTACCGCGTCCCGGGCGGTCGAACCAACATCAGGTTGCAATCGCGACCGAGCGCTCCCGTACCAGACGCATCGACATCTATGCGAGCGAATTTTTGCCGAGGTCGGAGAAGTCATCGACGCGTTCTTCGGCCTTTTCCGCGCCGTCAATGGACATGTGCTTGATGGGAAATGAGCGCAAACGCAGCCGCGGCGCGACCGAAGCCCGCGGGAATGACAGCATCAAGGAGGAAAACGCCAATGCCTGACGAACTATATTGGGATCGGGCCAAGGAGACCCGTACGCGCGAGGAGCGGGAAGCAGAGGTCCTGACTCTGCTCCAGAAGCAGTTGCGCTATGTTTATGAGAATCTGGGTTTTTATCGACGGCACTACGATCAGCACGGCTTTCATCCGGACCAGGTCCGGTCGCTTGACGACTTCACAAAGCGTGTGCCGATCATCACCAAACAGATGCTTCGGGACAGTCAGGTCGCTCATCCCGCCTTCGGCGACTACCTCGGCGTCCACATGTCTGACGTCATCCGCGTCCATGGCTCGTCTGGTACGAGCGGCAAGCCAACGCTCTATGCCTTTTCGCGAAAGGACTGGGACTATATCGCGAATGTCATGGCCCAGGGCCTCTACACGTGCGGCGTCAGGCCTGGGGACGTTGTGCAGTTGGCCACCGTCTTCAGTCTTTTCATGGGCGGTTGGGGAGCGTTGCTCGGGGTCGAGCGGCTTGGCGCCACGGCTTTCCCGCTCGGCGCGGGCGAGACCGAACGCCAACTGGAACTGATGCATCGTATTGGCTCGACCGTCCTGATCACGACGCCGACCTATGCCCTACACATGCTGGAGACGGCCAGAAGCCTGGGCTACGACGCCGTCGCTTCGCCTCTACAGCTCGGCATCTTCATCGGCGAGCCGGGCTCTTCGATCCCCGGAACTCGACACGCATTGGAGAGCGGATGGGGAATCAAGGTGCGCGATATGGCCACGACTTCTGAGATGACGCCCTGGGCGACGAATGCCGAATGCAAAGAGGGCGGCGGCGTCCATGTCATGCAGGACGAGGTCTGGACCGAGATCGTTGCCAAGGACGATCCGAGCCGGCGGATGCCTGACGGGGAAAGCGGCGCGATCGTTTACACCCATCTGCGGCGAGAGTCGCAGCCGATGATCCGGTTTTTCGCCGGCGACGAATCCCACATGACATACGAGCCCTGCGGTTGCGGCCGGACCTACCCACGACTACCAGCTGGCGTCTATGGCCGGCTCGACGACATGCTCCTCATCAGGGGAGCGAACGTCTATCCCAGCCAGGTTCAACGTTCGCTTCTGGAAGTTCCCGGCACCGGCGTGGAGTTCAAGATCGTTCTCACCAAGAGGGGCCCACTCGATCATGCGACGGTCTGCGTGGAGCGCGACCCGAACCTCGAAAAGGACGATTGGGCGGCCTTCGATGCCGAGCTCAAGGACCGCATCAGGAAAAAGCTCAAGAACGACACGAGCGTGAACTTCGATGTCGAGGTGCTGGCGCCGAACACGCTGGAACGCGCGCTCTCGAAAGCCAAGCGTGTCGACGACCAGCGCGCCAAATATCGCCCGTCTTGAAGGCCAACGGCCCGTCATGCTCACCTGTCCGGCGACCAAACGTCATAATCTGGTCCACACTGGCGTGTTATTGTTGTGACTGGCGCTACCATCGCCTATGGTGTGTCGTCCTCCAGGCGCGGGCCATATTGCAGCGGCAGCGCGATCAGGTTGCCGGCGCCACCTACCCGCATGGTGCCGTGGCTGCATAGGAGGAAAAGCCGATATCCCGGTTCCGCTCGATCTCCTTCCTCCGAGTCGAAAACACCAAAAACCCCGTCGCGGACGCGGGACCGAATTCCCCGAATTCCTTTTAAGTGCTTGTTATATCTCGCATTCTATGGAGTTATAATAAAAGTGGTTGCGGGGGCAGGATTTGAACCTGCGACCTTCAGGTTATGAGCCTGACGAGCTACCGGGCTGCTCCACCCCGCGATATGGGTGTGTCATTGCGAGAGGTTAAGGGTGTTTTATTTTTTCCTCATATATGACCTGGCGGCGACCTACTCTCCCGCGGCTTGAGCCGAAGTACCATTGGCGCGGAGGGTTTTCACGGCCGAGTTCGGAATGGGATCGGGTGCGGGCCCCTCGCCATGACCACCAGGTCATAAATGAGGAATGCGATGAACGGTGTTCGTGTTTTTGGATGTCTGCTTCGGCTGCAGTGCTTTCGCTCTGCGGTCCGGTATTTGGTTCTGTATGAGTTTGGTATCAAGCCGATCGAACGATTAGTACCGGTTAGCTTCACATGTTGCCACGCTTCCACACCCGGCCTATCGACGTGGTGGTCTTCCACGGTTCTCGGCGAGACCTGGTTTTGAGGGGGGCTTCCCGCTTAGATGCCTTCAGCGGTTATCCTTTCCGCACTTAGCTACCCTGCTGTGCCGCTGGCGCGACAACAGGTCCACCAGAGGTGCGTCCATCCCGGTCCTCTCGTACTAGGGACAGCTCCTCTCAAGTCTCGAACACCCACGGCAGATAGGGACCGAACTGTCTCACGACGTTCTAAACCCAGCTCACGTACCACTTTAATCGGCGAACAGCCGAACCCTTGGGACCTGCTCCAGCCCCAGGATGTGATGAGCCGACATCGAGGTGCCAAACACTCCCGTCGATGTGGACTCTTGGGGAGTATCAGCCTGTTATCCCCGGCGTACCTTTTATCCGTTGAGCGATGGCCCTTCCACGCGGGACCACCGGATCACTATGACCGACTTTCGTCTCTGCTCGGCCTGTCGGCCTCGCAGTCAGGCAGGCTTATGCCATTGCACTCGTCAGCTGATTTCCGTCCAGCTTGAGCCTACCTTCGCGCGCCTCCGTTACTCTTTGGGAGGCGACCGCCCCAGTCAAACTACCCACCATGCAGGGTCCCGGATCCGGATCACGGACCGCGGTTAGATATCAAAAAACAAAAGGGCGGTATTTCAAGGGTGGCTCCACCCCGGCTGGCGCCGGTGCTTCAAAGCCTCCCGCCTATCCTACACATTCATTTCCTGATACCACTGCAAAGTTGTAGTAAAGGTGCACGGGGTCTTTCCGTCTGACCGCGGGTACTCCGCATCTTCACGGAGAATTCAATTTCGCTGAGCCAACGTTGGAGACAGCGGGGAAGTCGTTACGCCATTCGTGCAGGTCGGAACTTACCCGACAAGGAATTTCGCTACCTTAGGACCGTTATAGTTACGGCCGCCGTTTACCGGGGCTTCGATTCAAAGCTCTCACCTCTCCTCTTAACCTTCCGGCACCGGGCAGGCGTCAGACCCTATACCGCGCCTTGCGGCTTCGCAGAGCCCTGTGTTTTTAGTAAACAGTCGCCACCCCCTACTCTGTGCCACCCCCACCTGGTTGCCCAAGCGGAGGTCCCCCTTCTCCCGAAGTTACGGGGGCATTTTGCCGAGTTCCTTCAACGTTGTTCTCTCAAGCGCCTTGGTATGCTCTACCAGCCCACCTGTGTCGGTTTGGGGTACGGTCTATACGGTGGGGCTATTTCCCGGAACATCCAGGCCGCACACTCAATCCAGTAAGAATGTACGGCTTCCGATATTCGTCACGTCCCACCAGGTTCAGGAATATTAACCTGATTCCCATCGACTACGGCTTTCGCCCTCGTCTTAGGGGCCGACTCACCCTGCGCGGATTAGCCTTGCGCAGGAACCCTTGGGCTTTCGGCGAGAGTGTTTCTCACACTCTTTGTCGCTACTCATGTCAGCATTCGCACTTCCGATACCTCCAGGAGAGCTCACACTCCCCCTTCGCAGGCCTACGGAACGCTCCGCTACCGCGTGGACAAGTCCACGCCCTCAGCTTCGGTGTACGGCTTGAGCCCCGGTACATCTTCGGCGCAAGGTGGCTTAACTAGACCAGTGAGCTATTACGCTTTCTTTAAAGGATGGCTGCTTCTAAGCCAACCTCCTGGCTGTCTTGGCCTCCTCACATCCTTTCCCACTTAGCCGCAACTTGGGGACCTTAGCTGGAGGTCTGGGCTGTTTCCCTCTCGACCACGGACCTTAGCACCCATGGTCTGTCTGCCGTGCTGTACTCACCGGTATTCGGAGTTTGGTTAGGTTTGGTAAGGCTCGCGCCCCCCTAGCCCATCCAGTGCTCTACCCCCGGCGGTAATCACACGACGCACTACCTAAATAGTTTTCGCGGAGAACCAGCTATATCCGAGTTTGATTGGCCTTTCACCCCTAGCCACAGATCATCCCCGTCTTTTTCAACAGACGTGGGTTCGGCCCTCCAGTGCGTGTTACCGCACCTTCAGCCTGTCCATGGCTAGATCACCCGGTTTCGGGTCTAATCCGACGAACTCGACGCCCTATTCAGACTCGCTTTCGCTACGCCTACACCTAACGGCTTAAGCTTGCTCGACAGACTAACTCGCTGACCCATTATACAAAAGGTACGCCGTCAGGGCATGAAGCCCCTCCGACTGCTTGTAGGCATTCGGTTTCAGGTCTCTTTCACTCCCCTCATCGGGGTGCTTTTCACCTTTCCCTCACGGTACTTGTTCACTATCGGTCGCTGAGGAGTACTTAGGCTTGGAGGGTGGTCCCCCCACGTTCAGACAGGGTTTCACGTGCCCCGCCCTACTCAAGGACCAACTCTGAGCTTTACCCGTACGGGGCTATCACCCGCTACGGCCCGACTTTCCAGACGGTTCCGGTTTCTCAAAGATGGCCACTGGCCTGGTCCGCGTTCGCTCGTCACTACTAACGGAGTCTCGGTTGATGTCCTTTCCTCCGGCTACTTAGATATTTCAGTTCACCGGGTTCGCTTCCGCACACTATGGATTCATGTACGGATGACCTTACGGCCGGGTTTCCCCATTCGGATATCCGC